>JARRNW010000069.1:0-19580 GCA_037384565.1 Candidatus Thiodiazotropha sp. | reverse complement strand
AGCCCTTGGAAAGGGAATAGCCATTCCCTGCGGGCTGCGCCTTGCACTCGCGGCTTGAGTGGCTTTCTAAATGCACGATTTATATAGGACACTACACTAGAGTCAACCTTTGTCCGGCCATCTCCAGAGTGGTGTATCTAACAAACCCTGGTCAACGATCTGGGTGGCTCCACAATCTTTTTCCAGTCGAATTGTGTGACAATTCTGATATTGTTCCAGAGCGGCGATTAACCTGGCTGCATGTGATACAACCCACACCTGAGTTCTCTCCGATGCGCTGATGATTAATCGAGCCAGTGCCGGAAGTAAATCGGGGTGCAGGCTGGTTTCCGGTTCGTTGAGAACCATGAGTGGTGGCGGACGTGGGGTTAGTAAGGCGGCTATCCAGAGAAGATAACGTATCGCTCCATCTGACAGTTCAGCGCCGGATAGGGGGCGAAGTAATCCGTGCTGATAGAGTTTAATAGAAAACCGAGCTTCGCTGTTATCGTCGATTTCAATGTAAGCCCCAGGGAATGCATCCCCGACTGCTTCGTTCAGCGCTTGTTGATCTCCTATCTCCACAATGGTTTGTAGAGCGGCTGCCAGGTCACTGCCATCATGACTAAGAACCGGAGTGCGGGTTCCAAGCTGGGGTAATCTGGGGGAAGCCGTTTCGTCAGTCCGAAAGTGGTCATAGAAACGCCACCCCTGAATACGTGCCCTAAGTGCAAGGATTTCCGGGGTGGATACAGGGTCTGAAAAATGGTTGAAAATGCTTTCAAATGGGCTTAAGTGTTGTTCAACTACATGCCATTTTCTTCCGTCACGGATTTTAACCACTCCTCCGTGTCTATCGACTAACAAGCTGGCAGGGCGATAGGCTTCTCCTGCCCAGATGGATTCTTGTTTGATCTCAGGGTCAAGGAGAAACTTGGTAGGGTTGGGGTTTTCTGCATCAGGAGGCGGTGGTAGTCCTAGAGAAATTGCATATCCAAAATCGGAATCCGCAAATCCCAGGCGTAACCTTTTAGGTTTCGATCGAGCTGTCCCACGAATTGGGATTTCCCCCTTTTTCATTTGCTTTGAGATGGATTCAGGACCGGCCCAGAACGTGGAGGGTAGGCCGCCCTCGCGCGCTAATGCGTTGATGACACCGCCTTGTGCCGAATCAGCAAGTAGTCGAAGAGACCTGTAGAGGTTGGATTTCCCACTGCCATTCGGTCCGGTGATCACATTGAGCTGGCCCAGCGGAGCTGTAATATTCAAAAGGGAGCGATAATTCGCAATAGCAAGGGTGATTAGCATGTTTGATCTGTGCGAGTCTTGATTTTTGGGTTACTTTAATAATCTTTCGGAGGCAATCAGATTTAGATGAGATGTTACCATTATTCATCCGCTGAATTATCATTTGAAAGAGGAGCGCTGTCGGTAATTGGTCAAACCGGATACTTCTGCGATTCCTACTGCTCGGGAGAGGGGGGATAGGGTATTCATTCCAGTGGTTGTGGCAATAAATGAAATTCATAGTTGGTGATAGTGAGAGTCTGAATGTGTCAGACTCTGAAATATTGGATTTGTTATATCAAGTCTATGTGCAAGCCGGATTCACTTCAGAAAGGCGTGCTGAAACGATATTTGATCCTGCCAGGGTGAGAGACAGAGGGGTATTGATCGCATCGAGAGAGACGACAAACAATGAATTGTCCGGGTTTGTTGCCGTGGGCGAGATGACAAAAAGTGGTATTAAGTTTCTGGTTTACGAGAGAACGCTAACCTGGCGCAGGCTGGAGTGAATTCAGGATTGGAATGTCTTGTCGTAAAAGGAGTGGTGCGGCTTGAGTACGCGGCATCCTCCCGAATGTGGGAAGATGCCGCGCTATCATTACTTCAGATCAAAGCGATCTAGATTCATCACCTTGGTCCAGGCCTGGACGAAATCGCGAACGAACTTCTCTTGCGAATCCGCTGTGGCATAGACTTCGGCCAGAGCCCGAAGCTCGGAGTTTGAACCGAAGATCAGATCGACCCGGGTTGCGCTCCACTTGGGATGGCCGGTTGCTCGATCTAACCCGATGAACTGTGTCTCATCACTATCGGTAGCCTTCCAGGTGGTGCTCATATCGAGCAGATTGACAAAGAAATCATTGCTCAGGGTGCCTGCCCGGTGGGTCAACACGCCGTGCGGTGTTTGTCCTGCATTGGCATTCAACGCCCGCATGCCACCCACCAGTACCGTCATTTCGGGCGGGGTCAGGGTCAGCAACTGGGCTTTGTCTATCAGTAGTTCCTCCGCCGATACGCTGTAGCGGCTTTTCTGATAGTTGCGAAATCCGTCCGCGATCGGTTCAAGTACCCCGAAGGATTCGATATCGGTCTGTTCCTGGCTGGCATCCATGCGCCCCGGAGCGAAGGGGATGCTCACCTCGTGCCCAGCCTGGTTCGCGGCCTGTTCCACAGCGACATTGCCACCCAGTACGATCAGATCTGCCAGTGAGACCCGTTTACCGTTTGTGGCGCTTTGGTTAAACGTCACTTGGATGTCCTCGAGGGTTTTGATCACCCGGGCGAGTTGTGTTGGCTGGTTTACCTCCCAATCCTTCTGGGGTGCCAGGCGAATGCGTGCGCCGTTGGCACCGCCGCGCATGTCGGATCCCCGGAAGGTTGACGCGGAGGCCCAGGCAGTGGTGACCAACTCAGGGATCGACAGGCCGGAGGCCAGAACCTGCTGCTTCAGCTTGGTGATGTCCTGATCGTCAATCAGCGCATGATCCACAGCCGGTATCGGGTCCTGCCAGATCAGCGCTTCCGCAGGCACTTCCGGGCCGAGGTAACGGGACCGGGGTCCCATGTCCCGGTGAGTCAGTTTGAACCAGGCTCGGGCAAAGGCGTCCGCGAATTCCTCCGGGTGCTCGTGGAAGCGCCGGGAGATCTTCTCGTAAGCCGGATCGAAGCGCAGGGACAGATCGGTGGTCAGCATGGTCGGCCGGTGCTGCTTGCCGCTGTCATGGGCATCCGGCACCACATCCTGCGCATCCTTGGCGACCCACTGGTGAGCCCCCGCCGGGCTTTTACTCAATTCCCACTCGTAGCCGAACAGGTTCTCGAAGAAGTTGTTGCTCCACTGGGTCGGTGTGGTGGTCCAGGTAACCTCCAGGCCGCTGCTGATGGTGTCGCCAGCCTTGCCGCTGCCATGGCTCGATTTCCAGCCGAATCCCTGTTCCAGGATGCCGGCGGCTTCGGGCTCGGGGCCAACCTGCGCTGCATCGCCCGCGCCATGGGTCTTGCCAAAGGTGTGACCGCCTGCGATCAGGGCTACGGTCTCCTCGTCATTCATCGCCATACGGGCGAAGGTGTCGCGGATATCCCTGGCCGCTGCCAGCGGGTCCGGGTGACCGTTAGGACCCTCCGGGTTGACGTAGATCAGGCCCATTTGCACCGCCGCCAGGGGGTTCTCCAGATCCTCGTGGTCCCCGGAATAGCGCTTGTCATCCAGCCAGGTGTGCTCCATGCCCCAGTAGATGTCTTTTTCCGGTTCCCAGATGTCCTTGCGCCCGCCGGCGAAACCGAAGGTTTTAAATCCCATTGATTCTAGGGCGACATTGCCGGCCAGGATGATCAGGTCGGCCCAGGAGATCTTGCGACCATACTTCTGCTTGACCGGCCAGATCAGTCGCCGCGCCTTGTCCAGGTTGACGTTATCCGGCCAGGAATTGACCGGTGCGAAACGCTGGTTGCCGGTGCCCGCGCCGCCACGGCCATCGCCGGTGCGGTAGGTGCCGGCACTGTGCCAGGCCATACGGATGAACAGGGGGCCGTAGTGGCCGAAGTCAGCCGGCCACCACTCCTGGGAATCGGTCATCACCGCGCGCAGGTCGTTTTTCACAGCTTCGAGATCCAGGCTGCCGAATTCAGCGGCGTAATCGAACTCTTCGCCCATCGGGTCCGACTTGGAAGATTGCTGACGCAGGATGTCCAGGTTCAACTGGTTGGGCCACCAGTCTCGGTTGTTCGTGCCGCCACTTGAGGTGTGGTGGAAGGGGCATTTGCTTTCTGACATGGTTTATCTCCTTTGGTACAGGGTTGTTTGTCGACCTTGGAGATAGTTATAGACTTGTCTTAACAATAGGTACAATCGTATAAATTTACCAATACGATAGGAAAAACAAAACATAATTGATTCCCCGCCCTGTTCGAACCTGTTGAACACTGCTTCGGGAGTTGCGGTAGGTCTGAAAAGATTTGAATTTCGAGTTAGGGAAGGTTTCTGAGGTGTTGCGCGGGTATCCGGCGCCGATGGATTTCAGTCTGGGAGCTGCAGAGACTCGCTTGATTTCTGGCGAGGATAGGGCACGCCGTTCACGGGGTCTGGCGTGCCCCAAGTGTGGTGCTTCAAACTAACTGACGATAATCGTCAATTAGTATGAAGCACCACACTAGAGATCAGACCGGGTCGACTGCCTTGTTACGTTCGATCAGGGCATAGGCCGAGTGGTTGTGAATCGACTCGAAATTTTCCGACTCAACTGTGTAGGCGCTGATGCGTGACTCCTGGTTCAGCTGCACGGCGATGTCACGCACCATGTCTTCCACGAACTTAGGATTGTCATAGGCCCGTTCGGTGACGAATTTTTCGTCCGGGCGTTTGAGCAGGCCGAAGAGTTCACAGGAGGCCTGTTTTTCGACCATGTCGATGATCTCTTCGATCCAGATGAAACCTCTGGTGCGGGCCTGCACGGTGACGTGAGAACGCTGGTTGTGCGCGCCACGATCGGAGATCTTTTTCGAGCAGGGGCAGAGGCTGGTGACCGGTACCACTACCTTGATATCGATCTCGGGCTTGCCGCCGTGGATCTCGCCGATCAGGGTGACGTCGTAGTCAAGCAGGCTCTGTACGCCGGATACAGGGGCGGTCTTCTTGATGAAGAAGGGGAAATTCATCTCGATGTGCCCCGACTCGGCTTCCAGTCGGTCGGTCATCTCCGCCAGCATGTCTCTGAAGGATTCGACGGTAATCTCGGTGTCGTGGCTGTTGAGAATCTCCACGAACCGGGACATGTGCGTGCCCTTGAAATTGTGCGGCAGGTTCACATACATGTTGAAATTGGCGATGGTGTGCTGTTCGACCTGGCTGCGGTCTTTGATACGCATCGGGTGACGGATATCTTTGATGCCTACCTTATTGATGGCAATCTGCCGGGTATCCGCGGTGTTCTGGACGTCTGCAATTTGGGAGCCGGTCAGTGGTGTTTTATCGAGCATGTTGGTGTTTCCTGCCCCAGGGCGTGGGACGAACTTCACTATCGGGGTCGTTGATCAAGGTTATCCGTACTGATGGGCCGGGACAACGGACATTTCGTCCGGTATTTGCCGATAAATCCGTCTGTTAGAAGGATATTTTAAAACCTTGGTGATTTCGACCGGGTCGAACAGGAAATTATCCCAAGAACCTAGTGGATGAGTCAAATTCCTGGGTTGTCACCTGTGCCAATCCTCATTTATTGAGACACTACACTAGTGAGTCCGGTCGGTGATATAGCCGGCGATCCATCTCAAGGGATCCGCGCCCGTGTCGAAGTCTTTCAGGCTGTGCAGGGCCTCCCGAACCAACTCATCTGCCTTCTCCTTGGCTTCTGCGAGCCCCAGGATCGAGGGGTAGGTGGGTTTTGCCTGGGCCTTGTCCTTGCCCTGAGTCTTGCCCAGGGTCTCGGTGTCGCCTTCCACGTCCAGGATATCGTCCTGAATCTGAAAGGCCAGACCGATGCATTTTGCATAGTGATCGAGCTGGCCGAGGCTGGAGGAATCGGCCGTGGTACTGAGTTGCGCCCCCATTCGGACCGCAGCGCGGATCAAGGCGCCGGTTTTGTGGATGTGCAGGTTTTCCAATTCCGCCAGGTTCAGTTCCTGGCCCACCGCTTCCAGGTCAAGGGCTTGTCCACCGGCCATGCCCCGAGAACCGCTGGCCCGTGCCAGGGTCTCTACCATGGCCATTCGAAGTGTGGGGTCGGCCGGTAGCTTGTTATCGCAGCAGATGACCTGGAAGGCCAGGGTTTGCAAAGCGTCACCCACCAGAATGGCGGTGGCCTCGTCGTAAGCGCGATGGCAGGTCGGGCGGTTACGCCGCAGGTCGTCGTCGTCCATCGCCGGTAGGTCGTCGTGCACCAGGGAGTAGACGTGCATGAGCTCGATGGCGCAGGCCGGTGCGTCCAGGATGTTCGGGTCTACGCCCAGTGCCTCTCCGGTGGCATAGACCAGTAGTGGACGAATCCGTTTTCCCCCGTCCAGGCAGGCATAACGCATCGCCTCATGCAAACGGCCGGGGAGGGTGTCGGGGCTGGGCAGACGCAGGTCCAGCGCATGCTCAACCCGCTGTTTACATATCCGGATGTAGCTTTCCAGGGGGTCATTCACGGTCATCGGTGAAGGGTTCCAACTCGTCTGTCGGGGTTTCTCCGTTGAGGATCTGGACTTTTTGCTCCGCTGCCTTGAGGGCATCCTGACAGATTCGGGTCAGAGCGACGCCGCGTTCAAAGGATTTCAGGGAGTCTTCGAGGGGGAGGTCGCCCTGTTCCAGGATTTCTACCAGGCTTTCCAGCTCTTTCAGGGCCTCTTCAAAGGCCGGTGTTTTCGGTTTTCTGGGCACGTTTTCGCAATCATCCAAGCCAGTGTCTGCGCATCGATCCGCTCGCCATGAACCCACGGATCCAGGTAAAAGGGCAAGCTGGAATCACCGGGACAAGCCCGTATCGAGCAATCCCAACGCATAACACTAACCTACCTCTCCACTGGGAATCAATGGTCTGTCTACTGGGGTGAAATCATTATCCGAACAGGCCCGGACTCGCCAGCCCAATCCCAGATGTGTAAACTCCCCGCGTTGTTCTCTATATAGCAGGTATGACAATCCAGCATGAGCGGCAGTTACGACGCATCCGATATCGAAGTTCTCAGTGGCCTGGAGCCCGTACGCAAGCGCCCGGGTATGTACACCGACACCTCACGGCCAAATCATCTGGCTCAGGAGGTGATCGACAACAGTGTTGACGAGGCGGTGGCCGGTCACGCCAAATCCATTGAGGTGACCTTATACAAGGATGGCTCTCTGGAGGTGGTGGACGACGGGCGGGGTATGCCGGTGGACATCCATCCCAAACTGGGCGTACCCGGCGTCGAGGTGATTCTTACCAAGCTGCATGCGGGGGGCAAGTTCTCCAATAAGAACTATCAGTTCTCAGGCGGTCTGCATGGGGTGGGGGTCTCGGTGGTGAACGCCCTGTCCCGGCACCTGGAGGTCTGGGTCAAGCGGGGCGGGGCGGAGAGCAACATCGCCTTTGCCGACGGTGAGAAGATTTCAGATCTGGAAGTGGTGGGCAAGGTTGGGCGCAACAATACCGGTACCCGGGTGCGATTCTGGCCCAACGAGAAGTACTTCGACAGTGCCCGTTTCTCAGTCCGACAATTACGTCATGTACTACGTGCTAAGGCAGTTCTCTGCCCCGGGCTCAAGGTGTCGTTTCATGATGAAAAGAGTGGTGAACGGGAGGCCTGGTACTACGAAGACGGGCTGAGGGATTACCTGCTGGATGCGCTGCAAGGGGAGGAATATATCCCCGAAGGTGCTTTTGTCGGCGAGATGAGCGGCAATACGGAGGCCGCGGCCTGGGCAGTGGTGTGGCAGCCCGAGGGCGGCGATCCCGTACTGGAAAGCTATGTCAATCTGATCCCCACCCCTCAGGGGGGCACCCATGTGAACGGTCTGCGGACCGGTCTGACCGATGCGGTACGGGAGTTCTGTGAGTTTCGTAATCTCCTGCCACGCGGGGTGAAACTGACTCCAGAGGATGTCTGGAACCGGGTCTCGTACGTGCTTTCGGTAAAACTTCAGGATCCCCAATTTTCCGGTCAAACGAAGGAACGGCTCTCCTCACGAGAGTGCGCCGCATTCGTCTCCGGGGTGGTGAAGGATTCGTTCAGCCTGTTCTTGAATCAACACACCGATGTGGGCGAACGTATTGCCGAACTGGCGATCACCGCGGCGCAAGGGCGGATGCGCGCTGGCCGCAAGGTAACGCGCAAAAAGGTGACTCAGGGGCCGGCCCTGCCGGGCAAGCTGGCCGACTGCAGTAATGTCGATCCGACCCGCAGCGAACTGTTTCTGGTGGAGGGCGACTCCGCCGGCGGATCCGCCAAGCAGGCCCGGGATCGGGAATATCAGGCGATCATGCCGTTGCGAGGTAAGATTCTGAATACCTGGGAGGTAGACTCCCTGGATGTGCTGGCCTCCCAGGAGGTACATGACATCTCAGTAGCCATCGGAGTGGAGCCGGGTAGCAACGATCTTTCCGGGCTGCGCTTCGGCAAGATCTGCATCCTTGCCGACGCGGACTCGGACGGGCTGCATATCGCCACCCTGTTGTGCGCCCTGTTCCTGCGTCATTTCAAACCTCTTGTGGCCCAGGGCCATGTCTACATCGCCAATCCGCCTCTGTATCGAATCGACGTGGGCAAGCAGGTGTTCTATGCCCTGGACGATTCGGAAAAGCAGGGCATCCTCGATCGTATCGAGGCGGAAAAACTCAAGGGCAAGATCAATGTGCAGCGTTTCAAGGGGCTGGGCGAGATGAACCCGATGCAATTGCGTGAGACCACTATCCACCCAGATACCCGGCGGCTGATCCAGTTGACCCTGGAAACCGAAGAACATACCCATCAGGTCATGGATATGATGCTGGCGAAGAAACGTTCTTCGGATCGCAAGAAATGGCTGGAAGAGAAGGGCGATCTGGTCGAGATCTGAATGCGAAAGCGGCGATTCATCGTCACTGCACTGGCTCTGCTGGGTCTTCTGATCTGGCTGGTGATCGGGTGGCAGCCTCAAACAGATAGAGATCTCGTGAGTCCTCTCCCGGAAAGACCCCGGGGTGGGGATTTCACCCTGAGTTCAGATCTGGGGCCGGTCAGTTTGTCGGATTTTCGAGGCAAGGTGGTGCTGCTCTATTTCGGATATACCTGGTGCCCGGATATCTGTCCCACGAACCTGTCAATGTTCAGTGCGATCATGGACAGTCTCACAGCAGAAGAAAGGAAACAGGTACAGCCTCTGTTCATCAGTGTGGACCCGGCACGTGACACAGTGGAACGTTTGAAAACCTATACGACCTATTTCCACCCCAGTCTTATTGGCCTGACCGGCACGGCTGCGGAGTTGGATGATGTGACGAAGCGCTATGGGGCAGCCTACCAAATCGTCAAGCACGCTGATATGACGGATTATCCCGTGGATCACTCTGCAGACAGTTACCTGATAGATACTAAAGGTCATCTGGTTCGAACCTATCCTCATGGTACTCAGGCCGATGTTATCCTTTCTGATATACGTGAGTTGCTTGCGGGTCACGCTTTATGATTTTTGACTAAAAGGGTTAATCTGTCTAGAGAGCATGCGCCCTGTGCTTTCGATTATTTCCCTGTATCTGTTATTCATCATTCATACTGTCGATCTGTTATGGGCACATTTCTCTGATCTGTACCTGTTTCTGTATCGTGAGGGCGGGTAATCTTACTTAACTGGCTTCGTTACATTGCTAATAACTGATCATTCTCATGACACTCGATAACGGCTACGTTACTTCGGACTATCTCAAGCGGGTTGCTGAACGCATGCGCAGTTTCAAGCAACTGACCTATGATCATATGGCTATCAATCCGGGTGATACCGTCCTCGATGTCGGCTGCGGACCGGGGGTAGACACTTTGCCTTTGGCTGAACGGGTCGGTGAGCGGGGCAAAGTCATTGGTATCGATTGTGATGAGGCCATGCTGGGCGAGGCACGGAAGGCGGCTTTGGATGCTGGCTGTCAGGATCGTGTCGAGCATCGTGTGGGTTCGGCGCTGGCTCTGCCGCTGGCTGATGATTCAGTGGCGGCATGCCGGGCCGAACGGTTGCTTCAGGTAGTATCCCCTGATCAGGCCGAGTCAATTCTGGCTGAGATGATTAGGGTTACCCGCGCGGGTGGGCGTGTTGTGCTAGCGGACACCGATTGGGCAAGTGCCAGTATCGATTTTTCAGACAGCGTATTGGAACGTCGCTTGATGGCATTTTTCTCACAGCGGATGCGTCCCAATGGTCTGGCCGGTCGTCGTTTGGTCGGGTTGTGTCGTGATCGGGGGATGGGGTCGGTTCGCCTTGATGTGGTTGCGATGGTGCAACAACGTCTGGATGAGACCCCATTCGGTAATTGGTTGGTTGATACGGCTCTGCAGGAACAGGTGATCGACCAGACACAGGGGGTGCTGTGGCTGGAGGAACTTCAGGCACGGGAACGTGAGGGCCGTTTCTATGCCTGTGTGAACCTGGTGATCATGAGTGGATGCATGACTTCAAAATGAGTCTGCTATTTTACGCTTAAAGTTTGTTCGCGTTCCAGAAGCAATCTGTCAACGCTTTCCTCAAAATTTTCAAGCAATGCGATGTGGAAAATATGGATTATGGTAGCAATAAATTCGATATTGTTACCTGCGGTTACGCGCTGTTCTTTTATCCCGATATGGAAGCAACCTACCGGTCGATCTGTAACCTGATAAAGCCAGGTGGGATGCTGCTTTTCTCAACCTTCACAATGGAGGCGTTCAATCCTTTTGCAGAACTGTTCCTGAAGAGACTTGAGATCGATTATCAGATTGAGGTGCCATCAAGGCTGCGAGGTCGGCTCAAGATTGATTTTAATGCGGACTCATTTTTCTGTTCTGTGTCTAGTGCCTGTCAGATCGGCTGAGAGTACGGGGTTCAGTATGAGCCAGGCAGTCTGGCCGTCCCAACCGCTTGATGTTTCATCGTACAGCACACGGTCCAGGGTGCTCAGCTGATTGCGCGCCTTGGAATCTTTGATACGCTGAGCAAGCGCCGCAAGACCCCGTGGGCGGTTTTCCGGCCAATAGGCCACTGACCAGTCGAGCAGGGCGGCGCGGGCCGCTTTCGCATCGTTTTCCTGACAGGCTTGTTTGAGGCGCTTCATGGCCTGTGCGAGGGTCGCTTGTCTTGCAGTTGTGGCTTGTTCCGGTCAGTCCGTCGGCTCCAAACCTGTGCGTGTGATTGCGCGACGAGCGCGCAACCAGAGAAACAGGGTTGCCAGCCAGGCCAGAGTCAAGATTGCCGCCACCCAGGGCCAGATACCGGCATGATTACTGTTGGGACTGCCGCTATTGGATATCGGTGTGCTGGTGCTTGAGGCGGTTTCATTCGCTGAAGCCGTAACCGGTGGTGGGGTTGTCGGTTGGCTTGAGGGTGCCGCCGGGGTTGGGACGGGCTGAGCGGCACCGGCCACCCCGGGCAATACGGTGATGGTACGCGCGGGCAGAGTGGCGACACGCGATTTTTGGGTCCGGGTGTCCCACCAGGGGATTCTGAGTTCCGGAAGGGTCAGGGTCCCGGATGCATTGGGAATCAATGCGGTCTTTATGGTCTTTGTTGCAACCAGATCATCACCCTCGACATGGGATTCGCTCTGCGGTTGGTCGGGGTAACTCTTGATGTTTGCCGGCACCGGAGGCGTGGGATCCGGCAACTGTGCGCTGCTTAAACCTTCGGCAACCAGGGTGACGCTTCGAGTCACCGGTTCACCTACCCGAAATACCGGCGGGTCCGGCGACCAGGTTTCGCTCAGAGTCAGATTTTTCGCCGGTAGCCATGACATATTCTGTGTGCTGGCCGGTTGGGGGCGTATCTGCAGGGTAATGTCATGATCACGTACCCGCATTGGGCGGGTCTCTTCGAACATTCCCCCCATACCCGAAAAGGGGTTTCTACCCATCATCCGCTCGATATCGGCGAACGGGTCGTGGCTGAAGCCGCGTTGTTGCCGACTCCGGCCGGTAGACACCGGAACCGAGGCACTGAGTAGCGGACTTTCGATGGTCAACTCACCACTGTGTTGCGGAAAGATCGCGTAGCGTCGCTCTACGACCTGCCAGGTCTCACCGTTGCGTTGGGTGGTGTAGTTGCGGTCTTTGCCCAGGGATTCAATGATCGCGTCTCCCGCCTTGGGTTCACTCAGGGTGGCCTCGCGCAGGGGGACCCGGGCCATGACCCGTACCCGATAGTTGACTTGTGCCTGTACGTAGGGATCGGCGGGTTCGGCCTCTACCTCGAGAATCACCGGACGTCCCGAAGCGGCGCTGCTGGAGTTGTCCGCTGAAGCGGGAAGGACCTTGAGTTGCAGTGGCTGACTGCTCTGATTGCCCAGACTGAGTGATGGGATGCGCAGATCACCCGGGTGTTTGGGCATCAGGGCGATCTGCCATTGACGGGTCTGGGTGGTGTGGCCGTTGATGATGCTGAGACTGGTTCCCTGACTTTGACCCACCACATCGAAGTCGGCGTTAAGTGGGCTGAGATCGGGGGTGCCGGTGTCGTCACCCGAGGCGCTCAACAGTAGCATGACCGATTCTCCCTCGCTGATCTGTGTGCGTTCGAGGCGTGCGTCGAACCCCTGAGACAGCACCGGAGCGGAAATCAATACGCCCAGTAGCAGCCATCCCAGACGCCGCCACAGGCCGCCTGGGAATTTCTGTCTTGGACGCAGTCCCATCCGAGAATCAATTGCCTTTGACATGGTGTGACTCCTCATTTCAGTTGTCCGGTTCGCCGCAGGTGCTGCAGCAGAAAGCGCTGTCGCAGCAAACCACCCGGGTCATCCGGAACACGGTTCAACTGGTGTTCCATAGCCTGCTCGGCTTCTGTCATGGGTTGAACCGACGATATTTTCTCCCCGGCTGAGGTCGGTTTGTCTGAGGCCCCGGGGGACTTTTGATTGAGCAGATCCGCTAGACCCGGTTCTTGATCCCCGGCCTGATTGGGGTTGGAATCGGATGTCGCCTGATCCTGGTCGGAACCGGTCATTTGCCCGTTGGGCGATTGCGAATCGGGCTGCGGTTCATCCTGTTTGGACTGATCGGATGCCGTGGTCGATTGCTCCCGGGCATCCCCGGTCTGTTCATCGGACTGGGGTGTGGATGAAGTGCCGTCGTCGGAAGATTGGGGGTCCTTTTCGTTCGAGGCCGTGTTCTGCTGGCCATTCTGATCCGCCGGGTTTTGCTGGGCGGACGATGTTTGATCCGACGTTTGCCCGGACTGCTCCTGTGAAGATTGTTTCTCCCCCGATTGTTGCTCTTCGGATTGTTCCTGATTCGATTGAGCGCTGTCCTGTGACTGATCGCTCTTCTGGGATTGATCGTCTCCTTCCGGGCTACCGGACTGTTGCTGAGAAGACGATTGGTTTTGCAGTTTCATCAGCTGTTCAACCAGGTCGCGATTGTACTGGGCATCCGCGTCATCGGGGTTTTCAGCAAGTGCCTGGTCGTAGGCGTCGATCGCCTGCTGATACTCGCCCATTTTCGCCAGGGTGTTGCCCCGGTTGTACCAGGAACGGGCGCTCTTCGGGTCACTCAGATCCTCCAGGGCTTTGTCATACTGGCCGGCCTGATAAGCGGCAGCGGCCCGCCAGTCGGGGCGTTCAAACCGCTGCGCGGCAGCCTGAGGGTCACCGGCTTCGAGCAGTCCGACCGCCTGTTGGTCCGGGCGATGCCACAGGTCCGACCAGACTGACGCCTGTGCCTGGGGAGTGGGTGCGATCATCACTACCAGAACCAGGGGACCCAGCCAACCACGCCGGAATCCTGCAGCGGCCAAAGGTAGCAGCAGAAGTAGCAACCACGGGCCCTCTTCGCGCCACTGGTCGGCCAGGGTGGTGGTATTGGATGTGTCTTCGGCCAGGCGTTTATGAACATGCTCCAGGTCCAATGCCTCGATGTCCCGGTCATCGGGAGTGGCGGTGACGTATTTTCCTCCACCGGCGGCGGCCAGTGGCGGCAGGGCCTGCTCATCGAGTTTCGTCAGTTGCGGACGACCGTCAGCGGTTTGCCGAAAACCCCCTTCGGCTTTGGGTATGGGCGCCCCCGCGAGGCTGCCTACTCCCAGAACCGACAACCGATAACCATTCCGGCGCAGTTGTTGAGCCGCTTCCAGACTGGCGGCGGGCTGGTCCAAGCCATCGGTCACCAATATCACCTCGCCGTCACGACTGCCCGCCTGGGTGAGCAGACGGTCGGCGGCCTTTAGCGCGAGATCGGTACGTTTTGCGCCTTCCACCGGCAGCAACCCGGTGGAGAGTTGCGGAACCTGGGCAGCGATGGTCTTCGTATCTCCCGTTAATGGGGAGACCACGAAGGGCTCCGCGCCATAGGCGATGAGCGCTGTCTGGCCCTCCCGCAGGTGTTTCAACAGATCGAGAATTTCGAAGCGGGCGTGGGCGAGGCGAGAGGGTGGCAGATCGGCCGCGTTCATGCTTTCTGAGATGTCCAGGACAATCACCCTTTGCGCCTCGGTTTGGTAGGCCGGTTGCGGCAGATGCCGCCACACCGGCCCGGCCAGTGCCAGAATGCCGAGCAGGCCGCCGATTGCCAGCAGCCATAGGAGCAGCCTCTGGGCAGGGCTCTCCTGGGTGTCGAGCAGATGGGGCAGCAGGTGCGCGTCGACCAGATCGCGCCACACGGGGGTGGTGGCGTTACTGCGTGCCAGATGCCACACACCCAGCGCCCAGGGGATCAACGCCAGTAGCCAGAGGGGGCGCAGCAGGTGCAGATCAGACAGGTTCATGGTGGGTCTCCTTCAGCTGCCGTGCGCGTACAGCCCCCGGGAAGGGCCAGGGCAGCAGTAGTCCCAGGGTGATCAGCAACGCCGCTCCTGCCGGCCAGTAGTAGAGGGCCGCCATGGGACGGTAGACGCGATTGTCGCGCACACTGGGTTCGAGACGATCCAGCTCTTCGTAGATCTTCTCCAACTGGGTGGTATTGGTCGCCTGAAAGTAGCGTCCGCCGGTTTCCTGGGCGATCGCCTTGAGGGTCGCCGGGTCGAGATCGCTACCGGTCTGCATGAGGGTGCCGAAGGGGGTGCGTACACCCACCGGACCGCCGCCGATGCCGATGGTATAGATCCGTACCTTGGCCTTCGCGGCCAGTTTGGCGACCGCCAGAGGGGCGATACTGCCGGCGGTGTTGGTGCCATCCGTGAGCAGGATCATTACCCGGTTGTCCTGGGGTTGTTCGCGCAGGCGCTTGACCGCCAGTGCGATCGCATCACCGATGGCGGTTTCACGTCCGGCCAGTCCAATCACCGCTTCGCCGAGCATCTGCTTGACCGTGTCCCGGTCATAGGTAAGAGGGGTCTGAAGATAGGCGCGACTGCCAAACAGGATGAGACCAAGCCGGTCTCCCTCGCGCTGTTCGATAAATCGCCCGGCGACTGACTTGACCATGTTGAGGCGATTCACCCGCTGATTGTTCAGGGAGTAGTCTTCGCTGGCCATACTGCCGGAGACATCGACCGCGAGCATCAGATCACGCCCGGACACCGGCAGCGAGACTGGTTCGCCCAGCCACTGGGGACGCGCCGTGGCGACCACCAGCAACAGCCAGGCGAGCCAGGCCAGCCAGTATCTTCCGCGACTCACCGCAGTCTGCGACGAACTGCTTAAGGTCTCGACAGCCTGGTAAAAAGGCACCCGCAGAGCCGCGCCGGTAGAAGGCTTGGCGGGGGGCAGCAGGCGTTGCAGAATCCAAGGCAGGGGCAGGGCCAGCAGCACCCAGGGCCAGGCGAGACTAAGGGTTCCATCCATCATGTCCGGGTCCCCCTGTTGTGTAGTAACCATTGCCGGGCGAGTTGGGCCAGTTCCAGCAGTGCCGGCGGGTCGCCGGCGGATCGGTAGGGCGCTTCGATGAGCAGACGCCCGGCGCCTTCGCTGAATGTCGTGCCGCCACCATGGGCATCGAGAAAACCCAGCCAGTCGTTACCGGTGAGCCCGGCCACCTTGTTACGGGGAAAGCGAGTGAGGGCATAGCGACGTAACAGGCGCGACAATCTGCGGGCAAAACCGGCGGGATCAGTAGCTGCCTGTTGGTGATCGAGGCGCTCCAGTTCGCTAAGTGCCGCACGTAGCGCGGCACGATTGCGGTAGCGGCGCCACAGTAACAGTGAAATCACAACCAGGGTTGCCAGAACCAGAGCTGCAAGCAGCCACCATCCCGGAGCAGGGGGCCACCAGGAGACCGGATCTGGCAGGTGATAACCACGCAGATCCGCCAATGCGTCAGGTGTGGTCGGGTTCATCAGCGCACCTCCCCATGACGACCCGTAGAACCGATACGCGGACGCAGGCCCTCATGCAATGCCGGGCCGATGGGCTGATGGGTGTACAGGGTCAACAGGTGAGCGCGGTAGCGCCGGGTCAGTTCGGTAAGCTGCTCGGACCGATCGACAAACTGCTGATGATAGGCCTGGCGTTGTGCCTGGCGGGTGATATCCAGGATGCTGCGCCGGACCCCGTCGGTAATTGGATAACGCCCGGCCGGTGGGGTGATCATCTCGATGGGATCGACGACCTCGGCGATGACCACCTCACTGTGTTCGCTCAAGCGCGCCATCCAGGTCGCGTTGTCCGGACTCACTCCATAGAAATCGCTGAGCAGGAACACCAGACTGCCGGGGCGTACCAGTCGGGTCAGATGTTCCGCGGCCGAAGTCAGATTCGGGTGGCCGCCCGCTTTACCCGGCAGCGGTTGCTGGGCCAGTGCATTCAATAAGGGCAAAAGGCCACGGGTGCGGGGGGCCGGTGGACGTTCGAAGTGGCGAGTCTCGTCGAAGATCAGTCCGCCAATGCGGTCGCCTTTTTCCGCCGCCGCCCAGGCCAGGAGGGCGGCGCCTTTGGCGGCGATCACGGATTTGAAGGCGGTGCGGGTGCCGAAGCGCATGCTCGGACCCAGGTCGACCATCAGCCATACCGGTCGTTCACGCTCCTCTCGGAATCGCTTGACATAGGCCTTGCCGGTGCGCGCGGTTACCCGCCAGTCCATGTTGCGCGGGTTGTCGCCGGGCACGTAGAGGCGGGATTCGTCGAACTCCATGCCGCGTCCGCGAAATCGCGACAGGTGTCCGCCGCTGCGGGTGGCTAGCACCTTGCCCCGGGGGGCGATGTCCAGACGGCGCGCCTCTTCCCGTAGACCGATGAGTTCGGCGAGTGATACGCCGATCCCCGAGGGGCGTCCGTTGGCTGTGGTGGCGTGTGGCATCTGCATAGTCATGAAAGTCGGTCCCGATATCGCTTAAGGCACCGGTACCCGATGGATCAGGGCTTCGATGAACTGATCGGAGTTGCGTCCCTCAGCTTCGGCCTCGTAGGACAACAGGACCCGGTGACGCAGAACATCCGGGGCGATCGCCTGGATATCCTCCGGCGAAATGTAGTCGCGACCCTGCAGCCAGGCCCGGGCGCGGGCGCAGCGATCCAAAGCCAGGGTGGCGCGGGGACTGGCGCCGAAGCGCAGCCAGCCTTCCAGTTCTGTGGCATAGGCGGCGGGTTGTCGGGTGGCCATGACCAGATGTACCAGATAGTCCTCCAGATCGGGGGACATATACAGTTCCAGGATACGCTGCCGGGCAGCGAAAACATCCCGCTGACTGAGTCGTGTGGGTTGGGTTTCCGGGGGGGCTGTGCGTGCTTCCGCTCGGTTGAGGGCGAGAATCTGTTTCTCGGTCTGCGTACCGGGATAGTCGACCCGCACGTGCATCAGAAAGCGGTCGAGCTGTGCCTCGGGCAAGGGGTAGGTGCCTTCCTGTTCGATGGGATTCTGGGTCGCCATAACGAGAAACAGCTCGGGTAGGGGGTAGGTTTCACGTCCGACCGTCACCTGCCGCTCACCCATGGCTTCTAGCAGGGCGGACTGAACCTTCGCCGGGGCTCGGTTGACCTCGTCGGCCAGTACCAGGTTGTGAAACACCGGTCCTTTGTCGAACCGGAAACTGCCGTCCTGGGGACGATACATCTCGGTGCCGGTGAGGTCGGAGGGCAGCAGGTCCGGGGTGAATTGGATGCGGTGGTAGTCGCCTTCCAGGCCGGATGCTAGCGCCTTGACCGCACGTGTCTTTGCCAGTCCCGGGGCACCTTCAACCAATAAATGTCCATCGGCCAGCAGAGCGATCAGCAGGCGTTCGACCAGTTCGTCCTGGCCCAGGATTTGAGATTCGATGTGGGTTCTCAATTGCGCGAAGGCTCGATTCAGTCGGTCTTCAGGGACACTCTGAATGTCTGTTGTGGTGGCGCTTGAGTCAGAGTTGTACATAGTCAAAGCTCCTGTTGATAGCAATCATCTCACGGACCCTCCCGTGTCCTGGTAGTCGTTGCATCCTAAAGACAGTGAGGGGCGGGATAAAGTTCTGTCCTGATTCGCCTCGTTGGGTCTCACGGGTCATGATCCATTTCCTCAACCGGACAGTCCCGCGATGTGTCCGATGTCGGAGTGATCCGATGCGGCTTGTTCCAACGCCGCGATGCGCTGTTGCAGAGGCGGATGACTCAGGAACAGCCGTGAAACGGCGTTTTGGGTACCCGCCGAGATACCGAATGCAGCGAGATTACCCGGCAGTTCCGGTGTCTCGTGAAGAGTCTGTAAGCGGCGTAGCGCAGCAATCATCTTCCGGGTACCCGCCAGGCTTGCTCCTCCGGCGTCCGCACGATACTCACGCCAGCGTGAAAATGCCATCACGATCATGGTCGCGAATACCGAGAGAAAGACCTGTGCGATCAGGGTGGTGAAAAAGTAGCCTACACCCATACCGCGTTGATCGCCGAATAGGGAACGGTCCACCACATAGCCGACGATACGCGCAAGGAATATAACGAAGGTATTGATGACTCCCTGGAGCAGTCCCATGGTGACCATGTCGCCGTTGGCGACGTGGGTAAGTTCGTGGCCCAGCACCGCCTCAACCTCATCCTGGGACAGATAGGCCAGCAGGCCGCTGCTGACCGCGACTAATGCCTGGTCCCGGCTCATGCCGGTGGCGAAGGCATTAGGTGTTTACCGCTGCTGCGCGTTTTCGGGGTGTTCTATGAGTTGAACCCCCAGGGTGGTTTTGGCCATCCATTTGGAGATGGCTAGCGACAGGAACGCGCCTCCCATACCGAAGATGGCGGAAAAGACAAGCAGTGCCTGGAGATTCAGACCAACACCTTGCTGGTATAACCATTGCTCCACCCCGAACAGGCGAAGCACCAGGGACAACAGGGTGATGACAGCGTGGTTGGTAGCGGCAAATAGGAGCATGCGTTTCATGGTATTCGTCCTTTGAAAAAATGCAGTCTCTATCAAGCTATGAGCAACAGCCGTGCCACGTGTATTTCTGTATCAAGTTTCGGAGTTCAACAACCTGAATGGGGGCGGTTTGCGTGGACTTCGGCGGTCTGGGGAGGGCTCTGTAAACCCTTCCTTGCGAGCGGCACTTTCCCAGTGGGCCGTGGCCTGGGGAATTTCCACCAACCGGGTGCGGTGGGCGTGGGTTGTTTAGAACCAGGCCTGGCGGGTTCGGTGGTTCAGGAAAATCTCAGCAGATATCCCACGGGTTTCAGATAGGCCGCTTCCTGCAGCAGTTCCGCCTGAGTCAGGGGATGGTGGGTGATCCAGTCCTGGGGAAACACCAGGGAGATGCGGTTGTCCTCGACTTCAAGACGGGGCAGTGGCTTGGCGCTGGTGGAACGGGCACGGTGACTGAG
>JARRNW010000068.1:0-10939 GCA_037384565.1 Candidatus Thiodiazotropha sp. | reverse complement strand
TTCTTCAGCAGCCGGTAGTCTCGGTTATCGATCTTGGCGTAGTTGGAGATCTCGGTCAGGTCACGGCACACCAGGGTGAAATTGTGACTCTCATCAACCTTGCAGATACGCCGGATGCGCTCCATGGCCCCTTTGTCACCGATATGGCAACCCAGGGCATAGCTCGAGTCGGTAGGATAGATCAACACCCCCCCATCATGGATCACATCGACCGCCTGTTGAATCAGGCGGGCTTGCGGATTTTCCGGGTGGATTTGCAGAAACAGGGCCATAGAGAACTGCTCGTTGGAGGGTTAAGGCTCAGTCAAACTGCGAGCGCAACAGCCTGGCCTTCTGGAAAGACCAGTGTTCCCAGACCGGACGGCACCCGTCGGGAAGATTGGGCAGACAACCCAGTTCAATCCAGGGATTATCTGGGGTATGAAAATCAGAACCCGCCGAGGCGAGCAGGCCGAAATCCTTGGCATGCCGGGCCATGATGATGTAATCCTCCCGGCTGTGGCTGCCCGAGACAACTTCAATGGCGTCACCTTGCAATGCCACGAACTCCTTGAACAGTCGCCGCAGCTTAGTTCGGGTCATTTTGTAACGGGCTGGATGGGCGATCACCGCCTGACCACCCGCATCATGTATCCAGCCGACCACCTGATCGAGACGGGCCCAGTTACCCGGCACGTGGCCGGGTCGACCTTTGATCAGGTAGCGCTTGAACACCGCGCGTTCATCCTTTGCAAGCCCCCGGGTTACCAGGAACCGGGCGAAGTGGGTGCGGCTCACCAGGTTGCCCTCGGCGAATGCGCGGGCTCCTTCGAACGCCCCGGCAATACCCGATAGCTCCAAACGGCGGCCGATCTCCTCGGCACGCCAATCCCGAAAGGCGCGCAGTCCCGCCAGTCCCTCCTGGAGCCGGGGATTTTCCGGGTCCACGTTCAAGCCCACCACGTGGACCGTATAACCCTCCCAGCTGACCGACACCTCGACGCCGGGCACCAGGGTCAGACCGCACTGGCGGGCGGTTGCGGATGCCTCGGCGATACCGGCTGTGGTGTCATGGTCGGTGAGCGCCAGCACATGCACACCCGCGTCCGCAGCGCGCAGCACCAGATCGCGGGGATGTAGGGTACCGTCAGAAGCGGTGGAATGGCTGTGCAGATCGTAGAGGGTCATAACGGGGCGAGATTGTACCCATTGTCCCAGCGAACTGACAGTAAAAACGCATCACACCCGAATCGCCAAATAGTTGGGATGTGACAAGTATCCACAGACGTACCCTTTCCGGCCTGTTACAATTCGCCGGTTTCTCCGCCGAAACGACCTTGGGAACATTATCTTCCAATTTGAATCAGACAGGCTATGAAATTTCTTGCAGACCTCTTCCCCGTCATCCTGTTTTTTGTTGCTTTCAAGATCTACGGAATCTATATCGCCACCGGTGTCGCCATTGCGGCCTCGGCCATACAGGTGGGCTATGCCTGGTTTCGTAAGAGACGGGTGGAAAAGATGCACTGGATCACCCTGGGTATCCTGGTGGTATTCGGCGGCCTGACCATCCTGCTCCAGGACCATACCTTTATCATGTGGAAACCCTCGGTGATCAACTGGCTGTTCGGGTTGGTATTTCTTGGGAGTCAATGGATCGGTGAAAAGCCCCTGGCGCAACGCATGATGGAACACGCCATTGAAGTGCCCCTCCCCGTGTGGCGCCGCCTGAACCTGTTTTGGGGCCTGTTTTTCATCCTGTTGGGTTTTCTTAACCTTTACGTGGCTTCCGGCTTCTTCAGCGCGGAGCAGCAACTGACAGAACTTTCCGGGATACAGCACATCGACTTTGATCACTGCTCGGATCAATTTCAGGGTAAGCAACTGGAGATGTGCGATACTGCCCACACCCTGGAAGACCAGTGGGTAAATTTCAAACTGTTTGGCATGATGGGTCTGACCCTGGTATTCATCGTGCTGCAAGCCCTCTACCTGGCCCGTCACATCCGCGAGCCGGAACTGAAAACCGAGGAAAACTGAGTGTTTTACGCCATCATTGCGGAAGACCGGGACGACAGCCTGGAACAGCGACTGAAGGTCCGACCCGAGCACCTGAAACGGGTCCAGGCTCTGCAGGACGAGGGACGCCTGCTGTTAGCCGGCCCACACCCTTCTATCGATACCGAGGATCCGGGCCCGGCCGGCTTTTCCGGCAGCCTGATCGTGGCGGAATTCGAGGATCTCGAAAGCGCCAGGCTGTGGGCAGATACCGATCCCTACACCCAGACCGGGGTCTATGCCCGGGTCACGGTGAAACCCTTCAAGAAAGTCTTGCCGGCATAACCCGGCAAGCATCTCAAAGTGAACGTTACTAGCTAAGGACCAACGATGAAAAAGAAGCTAATTCTGGCTGCCCTGTGCAGTATAGGACTCATTTCCGGTTGCAACCAGGCAGCGGAAAACCCGACCGCCAACAGTGCTGATACCACCCGCTCAGCGACCCTGCCTGCCACGGCGGAAGAGCCTGGCAGCGCTGAAATGGATGAGAATATCCTGCTGACCGTAAATGGCGAACCGGTAACCCGGGCCATGTATGCGCTCTATTTCCAGGACCGGATGCGGGGCGTACCCGACGCCAAGACCTCCCCGGAAATGCAGATGGGTGTGCTCAACGAACTGGCGAACATCCTGATCGTTGCCCAGGATGCCGAAAAGTCCGGTTACATGGATCGTGAGGATATCACCGCCTCCATGGCCCTGCTCAAGGCGAAATTGCTCACCCAGGCCCTGGTCCAGGAGTATGCCAGCAACCACAAGCCCGACGATGAGCAGGTCCAGAAGATTTACGACGAACAGTACGCCAACTTGACCAGCACGGAGTATAAGGCCCGGCACATCCTGGTGAAGGAGGAGGAGGAAGCGAAAGCCCTGATCGCCGAATTGGACAAGGGCGCCGACTTCGCGGAACTGGCAAAGAAGCATTCCACCGGTCCGACCAATGTCAAGGGGGGCGACCTGGGCTGGATCGATCCAAGTCAGATGGTGAAGCCTTTTGCCGATGCCCTGAAGGGCCTGGAGAAAGGCAAGTATTCCGCAGCTCCGGTACAGACCCAGTTTGGCTGGCACGTCATCCTGAAGGAAGACAACCGGACCAATCCAGCCCCGAGCCTGGACAAGGTTCGCAAGGAAATCGAGACCAAACTCGAGCAGAAGGCACTGACAGACTACATGCAGGGCCTGAGAGACAGCAGCACGCTGGTGTTCAACGAGAAAAACGCCAAGCCGGCCGAACAGACCGATGCGGCCAAGGCTACAGAATCCACGGATCAGACCAACCCGGCTGAGGCTCCAGCTGAGACTGAATCCGAGGCCACGACAGCAAAGACCCCAGAGGATAAGGCCCCTGCCAGTGAAGGGGACAAGTCCCAGTAAATAGGGAACCCGATCCGGAGTCGGCGCCACCGACTCCGGATACTCAGCACAATAGTGAATATATAAGCGAACCATCAGTACCCGGAAGATCCGGGCAGGTTGTTGATGACATTGACGGAATCAGGCGTCGCCTTCCGGCTTTTTCACCTTTCCGATTGAAGTAATGGGCACCACCTTCACCTTGGGTGGTTCATCTACGAAATAGGGCCGCTCCTGAACGGTTCGCCCCGCCTCATCCGCCAACTCCCGCTCCCGTGCGGTGATCAGCCCCAGACAGTTTCGAATATCCTGGATGGTCCGATCCGACAGGGGATGCCGGAGGCTTTTGTGTTCCGGGGTGACCTCGCGCACGATGCTGGTCAGCACCTTGCGCATGACCATCATGATCTCCCGTTCCTTCGTGATTTCGTCATTCATGCCGGGATGCTATCACGAGGCCACAGTGGTTAAAACCGCTTGTTTATCCGGTGTTCCAGAGGATCAGGGGGAAAGAATTGCACAACGACTTCTAAGCGCTAGTGTGGTGTAACGTATAGCTTGAACCGATCACCCGGATATCCTCACCCTCGGCCGGGCTGTCGCGGAACAGGGATACATAGCGCAACGTCGCGTAGGCGTGTTCTCGCATCACCGATTCCGCGCGTCCAGCCTGGCCCTGCACGATGGCATCAAACACCGCATGGTGCTGCATGTGGGCATAATTGAATCGACGATACTCCTGATCCATACGGTCCGGATCGATCGCCAGCGCATTGACCGAGGCGAAGGGGATGTGCTCGACCCGGGCCAGGGCAGCCAGAATCGCCGGATTGGAGCTGGCCTCGACAATTAACCGATGAAAGCGCTTATTGAGATCGTGATAGACCTCCAGATCATCCTCGGTGACATAGGTCTTGGTGAACAAGGCATCACCCTGTTCCAGGCATTCGGCCAATCCCTGGTTTACTCCCTCATCCAGTCCTCTCTGAGCAGACTGGTAGGCCGCCAACCCTTCCAGCACACCGCGCACCTCCACCGCACCGCTGATTTCATCGAGGGAGGTCTCCCTTACCCGGTAACCACGCCGCGGTAACCGGATCAGCAGCCCCTCCTGCTCCAGGGTACGAAATGCGAAACGCACGGGCATACGTGAAACCCCAAGTTGTTGCGCTGTAGGTATTTCCGCCATCCGCTCCCCAGCCTTGAGCTCACCGGAGATGATCATCTGACGAAGCACACTCAGTACCCGTTGACCTTGGTTTTTCATGGAATCCTCCTTATTTTTTTCGCAATCAGGCGAATTATGGATCCAATAATAACAATTCGTACCACAATACCGCTACAGAAAACCTTCCAATTATCGCGGATAAACCATAAAAAACAATAATATTATTAAATAAAATCAATAGTTAATAGGCTTTTCCTCAAGTTTAATTCAGACCCACCAATAAGTATCAATAAACTTGATACTTTGGTCTTGCTATGCTTTTATTGGATCCAATAAGTACAAATACACACGAGAGGAGAGATTGATGTTTGTGAAAAACACCTGGTATGTCGCGGCCCGTTCGGACGAATTGTCCGACAAACCCCTGGCCCGCCAGATCTGTGGAGAAAAAATCGTTTTCTACCGCGATGCAGCAGGTCGTGTCGCGGCACTCGAGGACTTCTGTCCTCATCGAGGGGCGCCTCTGTCTCTCGGATTTATCGAAGAGGGCAAGCTCGTGTGTGGGTATCACGGTCTGAAAATGGGTTGTGACGGCAAAACCGATTCCATGCCCAAACAGCGCGTACAAGGTTTCCCCTGCATACAGGCCTACCCGACTGAAGAGCGCCACGGCTTTATCTGGGTCTGGACCGGCGATGCGACACGGGCCGTGCGCGACGAAATCCCGGATTTCATCTGGAGCGATAACCCGGATTGGGCCTATGGCGGAGGCCTCTACCACATCGCCTGCGACTACCGTCTGATGATCGACAATCTGATGGACCTGACCCACGAAACCTATGTTCACGCCTCCAGTATCGGCCAGAAAGAGATCGACGAAGCGCCGGTTACAACCCAGGTCAGCGGTGACGAAGTCATCACCAGTCGCTTCATGGAAAACACCTCGGCGCCACCCTTCTGGCAGGCAGCCCTGAAAGCCAGTGGACTCGCCCATGATGTACCGGTCGACCGTTGGCAGATCAGCCGCTTTACCCCGCCCAGTCATATCATGATCGAAGTGGGCGTGGCCCATGCGGGTAAGGGCGGTCGCGATGCGGATACAGGGCATAAGGTGAACGCCATCGTGGTCGATTTCATCACCCCGGAAAATGAGCACTCCATGTGGTATTTCTGGGGTTTTGCCCGGCAATTCAAACCACAGGATCCATCGCTCACGGAGCAGATTCGCGAAGGCCAAGGGAAGATCTTTGCCGAGGATCTGGAGATGCTGGAGCGACAGCAGAATAATCTGCAAAACCATTTTCCCGAGCGCAAATTGCTGAAACTCGATATCGATGCCGGCGGCGTTCAGGCCCGGCGCAAACTCGAACGCCTGCTGCAACAGGAACAGACCCAAGAGGAACGCTCATGATCGAGGTTATCGTTACAAATAAAAACCGGGAAGCCGATGACATCATCAGCCTTGAACTGGCCCGTGCCGACGGAAACCTTCTGCCCCCTTTCGAACCGGGTTCGCATATCGATGTTCACCTGCCCAATGGCCTGACCAGACAATATTCACTTTGCAATCCCAGTAACGATCAAACACGATACCGGCTCTGTATATTGAAGGAGCCCGCATCCCGGGGCGGTTCAGATTTCCTGCACACGCGGACCGAGGTCAATCAGCGTTTGTCGATCAGCGAACCCCGCAATCTGTTCCCAATGGTTCCCGATGCGAAACGTACACTGTTATTTGCCGGCGGTATCGGCATCACTCCCCTACTTTGCATGGCCGATGCACTGGCCGATGCACAAGCGGATTTCGAACTGCACTACAGCGGCAAGAGCCTGAACAGAATGGCTTTTGTCGAGCAGATCATGCAGGGAAGGTTCGCCGATCGAACCCACCTGCATATCAGTGATTCACAACCGTCACAGCGACTCGATGTAGAGCCCCTGCTTGCACACCCACAAGCCGGAACACATCTCTATGTGTGCGGACCCGACCGGTATATGGATTATGTGCTCAATAGCGCAGCCCGACTCGGCTGGCCCTCGGCTCAACTGCATAGGGAGTACTTTTCCGCAGCTCCAACAACGGATCAAAAATCCGGTTGTTTCGAGATCGAAATCAAGAGTACCGGACAGATTCTCGAAGTTCCCGCCGATCGTACGGCTCTGCAGATATTGGAAGAGGCCGGTTTCTACATTCCCGTATCCTGCGAGGAAGGGGTCTGCGGAACCTGCCTGACCCGTGTTCTTTCGGGTGATCCGGAACATCGGGATCGCTTTTTGTCTGAACAGGAGCGGGCTGCCAATGATCAGTTTACCCCATGCTGTTCCCGTTCCAGAAATGGGCGTTTGGTGCTGGACCTGTAGTGACGTAGTTTTGAGTTTTTAGTGTTTAGTTTTAAGTTGATGAGTTCGCTCTGCTCACGACTGTTATAGTCTTGTTCCCACGCAGAGCATGGGAACAAGCAAATTCAAGACGAACAAAAAAAGTGGGGCAACGCCCCACTCTACCCAAATAACAGCTATTGAAATTCTGACTTCTTCTATTCGGTGTGCCGTTTCACGAATTCGGCAATCTCCGCAATCGACTGCATACTCTCTTCCAACATAGGGCCGTAGAGCTGCCAGCAATGAACCATGTCCTGCCAGACCTTTAACTCGACAGAACTACCCGCCTGCTCGATACGCTCGGCAATGGTCACGCTGTCATCCAGCAACATCTCGTTTGAACCCACGTGGATGAGCACCGGTGGCAAACCGGTCATATCACTGTAGAAAGGGGTTACCTGTGACGAGCGCAGATCTCCTTCCCCAACATAGACCTTGTTGAATAGATCGATCAACCCCTTGTTCAGCAAGGGTGCATTCGCGAGCCTGGTATGCGACGCTCCATCCCCTGCCAGATCGAGGGCCGGGGACATCATGACCACACAGCCCGGTACAGGAACTCCCGTCTCCCGGGCGCGCACTGCGGTTGAAAGCGCCATGTTGCCACCGGCCGAATCCCCCGCCAATGCAATGGCCGAAGGAGCAAATCCCTGATCGAGCGCCCAGCAGTAGGCGCGAAAGCAATCATCGTGGGCGGCCGGGGCGGGATGCTCCGGCGCCAAGCGATAGTCGATGCTCAACACAGGTGTTGCAGCCAGTTGCGCCAGATGACTGGTGAGCGCACGATGGGATCGAGAGGATCCAAAGAGGAAACCTCCACCGTGGTAATAAATGATCAAGCGATCTTCACACCCGCCTACCGGTCGGTTCCACTCACCTGACCAAGGTTCCGAGGAGATCTCACTGTAGATCGTATCCTGAGCCTTGGGTGTTTGTGCATTGATCGACTCAAACCAGAGCCGAATACTCTCAGGAGTGGGAACTTCGGGAGGTGGCGCCTCCGCTGAGAGTTGCAGGATTTGTTCAAGCTGATCTTTAGACACAAGCGGCTACGACATTCTGATAATAGGCTTGATGGTTTTTCCGCTCTCGGAATCCTCGATCGCCTGATTGATCTGATCCAGATTGTAGAACTTGACCAGGCGATCGAAGGGAAACATCCCCTTTGCATTAAGATCCGCCAACATCGGAATGAAGGTATCCGGATTGGCGTCGCCCTCTACGATGCCGATCAGGCGTCGACCACCGCTCATAAAGTGGGTCTCGTCGAGTTCAATCTGGGTTTCCGGCGCGGGAGCACCGAGAATACCGCAGGTCCCCCGCGGCGCGAGCGTTTCGACCGCATCCCGGATAACCGCGGGTATACCGGTGGTATCGAGCGCGAAATCCACCCCAAACCCGGTAATCGCCATGACCTGCTCTCCCACATTGTCCTTTCCAGGATTGAGGGTGTGGGTCGCACCGAGTTCCTTGGCCATGGCCAGTCGGTCGTCATTCATATCCACAGCGATGATCGTTGAGGCACCCACCACTTTGGCCGCCATCACGGCGGAGAGCCCCACCGAACCGGTACCGAAAACCACCAAAGAACGACCCACCGAGACCTTCAGGGCATTTATCACGGCTCCGGCCCCAGTTTGAATACCGCAGGCCAGAGGGCCGAGCAGTTCCAATGGTAACGTCTCCGACACCTTAACCACATTGGTCTCGTGACACAGCGCGTGGGTAGCGAAGGAGGACTGACCGAAGAAATTACCGTGCACCAGTGAACCATCATCACCACTCAATGCACTGCTGCCATCAGCGCGTACCGCGAAGAAGTTACGCGGAAAAAATTCATGGCAATAGCTGCTTGCGTGATCACTGCAACTGGGACAGGTACCGCAGGAGTTATAGGTCATAACCACATGATCGCCGGGCTTGACCTTGGTAATGCCACTGCCAACCTGCTCCACGATGCCGGCACCCTCATGACCCAGCACCACCGGAAAAGGCGTTGGCAGATGCCCTGCAATAACCACCAGATCGGTATGACAGACACCGGTGGCGACCACTCGAACCAGAATCTCGTCACTGCGTGGTTCTTCGAGGGAGAGGGACTCAAGTGAGAGTTGCCCGCCCTGTTCACGAGCGACGGCTGCTTTGATTTCCATGGTAAGGTCCTCCGAATCTTTCACTATTCGTTACGTCACGGCACCACGGTCCACCGCATGCGCCAACCATTGTATCAACTTACTTGATATTAATGGCGGCAGACGAAATGTCAATTCATTTCATCAAAGCTCTTTCAGTAGAGAGACCGCATTTCTTAGTTGTCCGTGTAGGGTCTTGACCTCCTTCTCACTGAGCCCCTGCAATATTTTCACCTCGATACCGGCTATTTGTTTATTGCACTGCATCAGCAACTTTTGACCCTCTTTGGTCAGACTGACCTGAATAATACGCCCATGGTTGGGATCGGGTTTGCGCACTATCCAGCCATTCTTCTCCATGCCTTTGATCAGCTCATTCGCCGCCTGAGGCGACACCATGATGCGCTCAGCCAGCTTCGCGTTGGATAGCTTGCCGTTACTGCAGAATACAGAGAGTGCCGTATATTGCCCCACAGTCAAGCCCATGGGTTCAAGTACTTTACGGAAGCGTTGTCTCACTGCCCGGTTCAATCGGCCGACCATATAGGCCACACCAAAGGGACAGCCGGATGGATCCAGTGGATCCGGGTTTTCCAACAACTCTGGATCGGTAGAAGGTCGGCACACTTGTACGGTCATAAATCGCTCTCTTCCTGAAGCCTTCTGATACAAATTCAAGGGAATTCGATGTGTTATCCTAATGGAACCTATATCCATCTGCGCAGTATGCCACAATATCAACTTAATTGATTATTATTCAGCGAGGCACTCACCTCTGTAAGGCACCACGCACTCTCGATGACAGAACATAGCAACTCACACCTGGATCTCAACGGAAGACAGCTGCAACTGCTGGTAGCGGTTGTGGAAGAGGGTTCCATCACACGGGCCGCGGAACGCCTTGGAGTAAGCCAATCGGCGGTGAGTCACTTGCTTGATCGATTGCGGGGGTTATTGGACGATCCCTTATTCGTCAAATCGGGTAGAGGCATTGTCGCAACCGATCGGGCCGTTCACCTGGCCCGAGAGGCCCGGGTGCTGTTGCAGGAGATGCAGCGTTTCGCCCGGATCGATGCGTTTGACCCGGCAAGACTGAATACCACCTTCACCATCGCCGCAAACGACTTTCAACGGGACCTGCTACTGCCCAGGTTGTTTGAGCGCCTCCACGCACAAGCGCCTGGACTTGACCTGCGGGTCATCCCATCCGCGATACCGAGTGTGGAAATGGTAAGGGACGAACAGTGCCAATTGGTCATCTCGCCACGACCACCCGATGCGGGAGATATTCTGCAAAAACGCCTGTTCAACGGATCCTACCGGGTCTTTTACGACTCCGACTGCCGGGGACCGCCACAAACCGTTAGTGACTACCTCGCAGCGGATCATATAACCGTAGCCTACGAACCGCCCCGCCCCCTCGATATCGATCAACTGCTGGCATCACAAGGCATAGCGCGTCATTTTCGGGTTCGTGTCCCCGGTTTTTCGGGCATTCCGCCTTTTCTGAAAAACAGCCAAATGCTCGCTACCTTGCCGGAATTGCTGGCACGCAGCCTGTTTTGTGATTTCGCCAGTTGTCCCGTACCAGTGAAATGCCCCGACATCCCGATGTACATGATCTGGCACCTGCGTTATCGGCATGACCCGGTGCATGGTTGGTTGCGTGGCGAGTTGGAAGCGGCGGTCCGGGAGGTGGTTGGGAGATAATTTTGAATTTTAAATTATGAATTTTGAATTAAAGAGCTCATTGGGCAGCATCCGGAAGCGAACGTCTGCATGGAAGCCTGTGGTTCGGCCCACCATTGGGGTCGGTATTTTCTTCAGCGCGGCCACGAGGTCTATCTGATTGCGCCCCACATTGTGG
>JARRNW010000067.1:0-10986 GCA_037384565.1 Candidatus Thiodiazotropha sp. | reverse complement strand
CCACTAAATGCCCGGTAAATTTGCTGTCAATTTCACCTCCATGTCCAAACAAAGCAGCATACCAATTAGATAATACCGGTATGGCTGCCGTCGGGTTAGATAGTGTCAATTCAACATGAACACCATCTGATGGAACAGCATAGAGTCTGCTATGAACAAACTTAATTTCATTCGGTGCAGTAATTATTGGCCCAGATCCATGCGTTAAACCCTCTGCCACCATGATCCAGTTGCTATCAGGTGACCAGATCGGATTAGTCACAGAAGGAGTATCGTTACCGGGAACAACTGCTAGCTGGCGCAGGTCGCTGGTATCATCTAGACTCATCACCCAAACGGTAGATTTTTCCGCTGCAAACGATCCACCTGTGTCAAGTTCAAATGCCTGTCTCTTCCCATCGGGACTAACAGCAGGGTCTTGAGGCTCTCCTTGCTCCTCGTTAAATGTTATCAAAGGCGTACCATGTGTGTCATAAGGCGCTGTTATATAGATGGTCTGATCGACCATGTAAACCAGTCGTCCGTCCGGTAACCAATCGAACTCAGGATCATCATATGAGTCTGGAAATTGCTCATAAAGATTGTTGTAGCTAACAAGCTGGCCCGCACGATCATAAACATGGAGAGAAATATTATCGTTACCGTACTCATCGTAGGCTAATGCAATGTATTGGCGATTATAGGAAAGCCTAGCGGAATCTTCTATTTCTGGGAAAACTGACATCCGGGTCAATCTTGCACCATCTCTACCGTGGATAATGATACAGTCGTTTTTAAACAAACTGTCGTCAACATATTCACAATTATCTACTGTTTCTACTACTTCCACGCCATCTTGACTAGGGTATGCCGTAACATAGGCTACACCGGTATAATCATCCTGTTTATCCCATTCCTCCATGCCGGGTATTGGGTGATACACTCCGGTGCTTAGATCCAGTATTTTGCCGGGGAATGTTGATTGAGTGTCTACAAAAACCCGCCCTGACAGTTGAGGGTTTAATCGACCGGAAGGGGGTGGATCAGTTATATCGCCGCTGTCGTCACCACCACCACCGCAAGCATGCAGTAGTACTGCGAATAGTGTAAAGAGCAAGCCGCGTTTTTTCATAAGAATGCCTCCACAAAGGTTGAGGAACCAGTGTTCATGTGCTCTGCTCCTCATGCACCTCACGCATGAATCCCCTGCCCTCGCTCCCGGCATGATCGTACACCACTGCTAAGGCGTGCTGACCCTCCGGGGTCGAAGCGAGGTGAACTATTCCTTCGCGACCTGCTGATTCGATGAATTCGTTGGCGAGTTGGGTCTGCCGATCCTGGTTTCACTGTTCAAACTGGCGTTTGACAACAACGTCCGGCTGGTAACTGCTACTGGCCTGTTGGTAGAGCGCTTGGCCCTCGGTTTGCGCTGAGCCTACCGGGTTGGCGTTCACAGCCGTATATGAGGCGGCTGTCGCACTGTTGGTAAACAGATTGGGTGATGTCACGGATCCCTCCGATTAGTATCTTTACGATCTTGCGCCAATCCTATCTCACAGAGCGACTAGTCGAATATATATGATAACCCTAGCTTTGGGGGATCTTTCATGTACTATCCCGTCTTGTGTCTTCTGCACAGGATCAGAGCCTGTCTGCCGGACCTGCGGACAGGACGCCCTTCTGTTCCCTGATCGGGTTTGCAACTTTCAGTATCGCTTCTTCAGATTCTGAAGACTTGCTTCATGTGAATTCTCCCGCTTCGAACTACTCGTCACTCGAAGTAGAAGTAGTCATTGGCTAAAGACGGCAAGGGAATCTCCGCCAGATTTGTTTCTATTGCCGCGAGATCGTTGACCAGAAATCCCCTGCTGCTGATGGAATAGAGATAGTTGTTATCCTGATCCCCGGAGACAAAAAAACTTCTCCGGATGCCTTCCGGGTAGTACCAGTTCTGATTCTCTTCATCCTGATAGAAGATATCGTGGTCGACTGTGGCGAAAGGCTGGATGCCATCCTCCCGGGTTACCCGGAACAGTTCCAGACCAGAAAAGATATCCGCGTTTGTAATCGGTCCAACCAAGCCTTGGTCATTCCAATAGGTCGCGGGTATCGCCAGCATGTCTTCTGCTTCAAACCAGGTGAAGGCATGGTGATTGTACTCCGCTTCGGAGTTTGATCCGGCACCGATGGATTGGCGTGAGAGTAATTGGGGATTCGAAAAATCCGCGACATCGAAAAGACTTACCGTCAGTACATTGTCATCGGTGTTGCGGCCCATGGCGAGGATCATATCCCCTTCGATAGGATGCAGATAGGTTGAATACCCAGGCACCTCGAGTTCACCGGCCATCATGGGTTGGTCGGGATCGCTGAGGTCCAGGGTGTAGAAGGGATCGATCTGCTCGAAGGTCACCAGAAACCCCTTGTCCTGCATGAACCGGGCGGAATAGATCCGCTCTCCGGGTTTACCCAGCCCCTCGAGACGGCTGCGTTCCACCAGGGTGTCGCCGGATTGCTCCAGCTCATAGAGACGATTCTCCGGGCTGGATTCCTCCCACCATTTGTCTTCGGTGGTGACCACACGGAGCACCCCCTGATACTCGTCCATGGCGAATTGATTGAGCAGCCACCCATCCACCCGGCCACTGGCGACATATTCGGGGGTGGCCGACAAGCGAAATTTATGGATATTGGTACCCGGCAGGGGGTACTCGTCGGCTTCGGCCATAGGCAGCCACATCCAGATTTCGTCTTCCATGGTGGCCAGGTAGAGGTTTTCCCGGTTCGCATAGACCAGTCCGTTGTTACTCAACAGGGATTCTCGGGTAATTTCGGAAGTCGGCGTTTGAAGATCGAAACTCAGTAGGGATACCGTTCCTGTACCATTCGCCGTGCCGGGACGGTAGATGGCATTGCACTCACTGATTAGCTGGGTCGTGGCCTCGCTCGTTTGCGAGGGATGGGTGTTGTCGGTCATGCTGGGCAGGAGGCTATTGACGTCGATGCTCTGCGGATCATCCAGGTACGGATAAAGATCCAGGTAGGCGGACACCACCAGATAGACCCGATGATCGACCATACGTGCCGCGGAATAGTAAGACTCGATCTGGGTTTCGCGAATGAGTTCCGGCTGGGTGGGGTCGCTGACATTGAACAGGCTGATTTTTAAGGTGGTTTCGATTCGGGGCGCAAACCCAACGGTCTCGAGCGCGGATACCTCACTGAGGATCCAGGCAATCTCGCCATCCACGAACAGTGCCCTGGGATAACCCTCGAGCTGGGTGCGCGAAACTTCCTGACTTTCAGCGGCAGGCCAGGTCTTGAGAATCAGGAAACTGTCACCGGTGAGCAGATAGGTGTAGTCGCCGGTGGTTTTCACGAAGTCCGCTTCATCGACCCCGGCTACCTGATTGTTGGTGCCGGTGAGATCGTCGATTTCAGATTCATCCTCCGAGGTATCGAACAGCACGGGTCCGGAGAATCCGGGGGGCGTCACGTCTCCTGCGTAGTCATCGCCTAAACCCCAATCATAGAGTTGGCGCTGTTTTTCAGCGGTATCGAGCAGATAGGTCTTGAGATCCTCGCACTGATCGAAGGTCTGCAGATCGGGACGGTATTGAAAGGTGGTGTTGGACTCGGAATTGTTGTTCGAGGAACCGCAACCCGCGAGCAGAGCCATGAGCAGGGCCAGGTAAAAAGGCAAGTATTTGTTGGACATCATTGTCTCCTTGTATTCCATATCGAACCGGTCTCATGCCGGTATCCCTTTCCTTGATCCCGCTTTGTCCTTAGCCTGGATCCGTGGGTTTGTCGTGGCCAGGATACACCGATTATTGGCAAATGGCACTTAACAAATGGCGGTGTTTTGGTGACTTGCCGTGTGCAATTACACATTCTGGATCCCGGCATTCGCCGGGATGACGGTGGTTTATTGGCTTAAACTAAGTGCCATTCCCGTTAATCTGACTTCTTCCTGAATTCGTGGGTGCCGGCTCTAAACAGCCAGGCTCTGGGTTGCGTAGTAGTAGCGCCCACTGGCCTCCGGGGCCCATCCCAGGTGGTGTTGTTTCAACTGTGGCCGGATCTCATCGTCGAGCAGGTCCCGCAATGGCAACACGCCCCCCTCGCGTCCCTTCCACATCACCAGCAGTTTCTCCAGTATCCCCAGATGGGACAGACCTTCGGTCTCGGCGTCGCAGGAGAACACATGCCCCTGGGGCAGGATATGCTGACTCTCGGCATACAAGTATTCGTGCACATTGTCCGGCGTAACATCCCCGCCCTGCTGCAACTGCTCAGAAATAGTCGGCAGGGTGGTGGGCAGTTGGGGACAGGTCGAGATCACTCCCTGGAGCTCCGGGTAGAAGGCGCTCTTGCCTCGTACATCGCTGGCGTAATCGAACCCGTACTCCTGTTGCAGTTGCAGCAGGTGTGGATTGGTCTGCCAGCCCGCCGCCGCCATGCAGCGAGGTGGTTTACCAAATACCGCTTCGAAATCATGCATCGCTTGGTTCAGCTCCTGCCGGGTACGATCCGCGGGGGCGTGAGCCAGTTGGTTGAGCCAGTAGGCGCGGTCGTGACAGAGGATACCCGTCTCGTGCCCAGCAGCGGCTACCGAGCGCATGATCTCCGCCGCGCGTTTCGAAATCCGAGGAGGAAACAGGGCGATCCCATAGAGCCGGGATGCGGGGTTGAGGCGGGGATACCAGGGCTGGCGGATCGTGTCGATGAGCCGACCGCTTTTATCCGGTCCGGTGGCAAAGAAAAAACTCCCCCGCAGCTGGTACTCATCCAGTAGTCTGAGGATCGCCGGGACCCCCTGGGTCGCCCCCTGCAGGGTGTTGACGCAGATACGCAGGCCCAGGGTCATGAGGCCTCCAGGTAACGGCACACCAGGGCATGCTCGAGGCGCTCCCCGGACGGCAGGGCTACCCTCACCTGGTACCCTCCTCCCGGCGCCTCCTGCATGGCGTTGCCATGACGGTCCTGCAGGGTCTGCAGGACGAAGTCCCGGTTACCACCAGGAGTCATCAACTCCAGACGGTCGCCGAGACGCATCTTGTTTTTCACATCCAGGTCCACCAGTCCCGTGGTCTCGTCGATTCCGGTGACCTCGGCAACGAACTGCTGACGTTCGGTCTGGGAACTGCCGTAGCGGTAGTTCTGCAGCTCCTGGGACTCGTGACGCTGGTAGAAGCCATCCGTGTAGCCCCGGTTGGCGAGGCTCTCCAGATCAGCCATGAGGTCCACCCGGAAGGGACGCCCGGCCTGGGCATCGTCGATCGCCTGGCGGTAGACCTGGGTGGTGCGCGCGGTGTAGTAGTGGGATTTGGTGCGTCCTTCGATCTTCAGGCAGTCGACGCCGATTTCCACCAGACGGGCAACGTGTTCGACCGCGCGCAGGTCCTTGGAATTCATGATGTAGGTGCCGTGCTCATCCTCAAAGATCGGCATCGGCTCACCGGGTCGGCCTCGTTCTTCGATGGTGTAGACCTGTTCCGCTTCGGCGTGACGCGGAACACCGGCGGGCCCGATCCCGGGGGACGGCGCGGCAACCGGTTGCGACAGCTTGTAGTCCCAGCGGCAGCTGTTGGTGCAGGTGCCCTGGTTGGCGTCCCGGTGGTTGAAATAGCCGGACAGCAGGCAGCGCCCCGAATAGGCGATGCACAGGGCGCCGTGGATGAACACCTCCAACTCCATGTCGGGACAGCTCTGACGAATCTCGCTCACTTCGTCCAGGGAGAGTTCCCGGGAGAGGATCACCCGGGTGAGGCCCTGGCGCTGCCAGAAGCGCACCGCTTCGGCGTTCACCGTATTCGCCTGTACCGAAAGATGGATCGGCATCTCCGGCCAACGTTCGCGCACCATGAGAATGAGCCCCGGATCGGACATGATCAGGGCATCCGGCCCCATGCCAACGATGGGTTCCAGATCGCGGATGAAGGTCTTGAGTTTGGCGTTGTGGGGCATCACGTTGCAGGCCAGGTAGAACTGGCGCCCCAGGGCATGGGCCTCGGCGATACCGATCGCCAGGTTATCCTCGAGGAAATCGTTGTTACGCACCCGCAGGCTGTAGCGGGGCAAGCCGGCATAGACCGCATCCGCGCCATAGGCAAAGGCATAGCGGGCGTTCTTCAGGGTGCCGGCCGGGGCAAGCAGTTCTGTTTTTCGTGGCATGGTCATCAGGTCCGGGATTATTTCAGGATGACTTCCACGGTTTCAACGGTGGCGCCGATAAATATACGATCCCGCTCGAACTTGACACTGACCTTGTCACCCACCCCCTTGTCCATCAGGGCGATCCGCAGGTCGGTATAGTTTTCGACCGACTGACCATCCAACGCCAGGATCCGGTCTTTCTCTTTCAAACCGGCATTCGCGGCGGCGCTGCCTTCGACAAATCCATTGATCTCCAGGGGGCTGTCCTGGGTATTGAGCAGAATACCGAGTTTGCCACCGGGGGGTAGTTCCGGACCCTTTGCCAGAATCACATAGTCCGCCAGGGAAGGATCGAGTTCCTGGGGACTGTTGACATTGAGCACGATCGCCTGGCTATCCGGTACCCGGCGCTGCAGACGTTTGGGAATACCATCTCCGTACATCAGGTGCCCCACCCCGGCGAGGATGACCATCGGGCGGCCGGGATGTTCTGTCAACCAGCGGGCTGCCCGCTCAGCCATGCCCTCATCCCACAGCAGCTGCACAGCGAGAAAGTTGTCGAACGACCGACCCTCCCCATGAGGATGACTGTCGAATATCGCCTTCAGCCGGTTGAGGTAGGTTTCGTTGTCCCGGTCGATCTCCGGCATGCGCGCCCGCTGATCCTCGTCCAGGGCATCGAGCCCTTCGCGACCCACCTTTTCGGTGATCTCGCGCTCCAGGTTCAGCGCGATCAGGGGTATTCCGTGCTCCCGGGCATATTGCAGAATCGGCCGGTAGAGCCGGTAGTCGAAGCGCCAGCGTTCGAAGTACTGGGTGTCCCGCAGCATCTGCGCCTCATCGATTTCCCCCCGGACATAGGCGTCCAGCACCGGCTGGTAGGGTTGGGCAAAGAACTCCAGGCCGATCGCCAGGTCGGAGTGTTTGGCATACACGCCTTTGATGAGGGTAAGCTGATTGAGATGGTGCGGATACTGATCGTGGGACTCGCCCACGAACACCACCCGTCGGTCCGCCACCGAGTCGACCAGTGCCGACAGATCCATCAGCTGCGACAGATCCACCACGGACTGGGGCGATTGTTCCTCACAGCGGGCTTCTGTCATCATGATGAGAGAAAGTAAAAAGGCCAGCCAGTTTGTGAGCCGGGTATTCAACAGCATGACGTTATCAACAGGTTGGGAATGATGCGAGCCAATAGTAACAGGTTTGTGGGTTTAATCGACGGGGCGTGGGATCGTTCATCCATCCTCAGAGTCTACCTTGGTCTGCTGATGATCGGTCTGACCGGCATCACCCAGGTGCGGGCCGGTGAACTGGTGCATCACGACCTTCAGGTCAACCTCAACCCTCGGGATCACCGTCTGGAGGTTACCGATCGAATCCGCCTGAGTCATCCGGATCAAACCCGCTTCTGGCTGCATGAGGGACTCGAACCCCGCAGTCTCACCGAGGGGGTCGCGCTCGTCGCGGAGGGACCCGTGGCGGGTCCGGCGCCCATGGTCGCCTATCGGTTGAGCATGCCAGAGATGACCGATCAAGTCACCCTTAGGTATGCCGGGAAAATCGAGCATCCGCTCACCCGTTACCAGGAGAGTCCGGGGCGAGAACAGCAACAGCTAAGCGGCACCCTTTCCCCGGAAGGTATTTACCTGGATGCGGCGGTGGCCTGGTATCCCCGTTTTCCCGATACCCTGCAGAGTTTCAGTATGAGCGCCACCCTGCCCAAAGGCTGGCTTGCGGTCAGCCAGGGGAAAGGACCGGAGATCGAGACCCACGACGACTCTGTCACGATCCACTGGCGGGAGTCCGCGCCCCAGGACGACATCTACCTGGTCGGCGCCCCCTACCACTTCTACCGGCAGGCCGCCGGCACCCATGAGGCCCAGGTGTTCCTGCGTCAGGACGATCCCCAGTTGGCGCAACGCTATCTTGACGCCACCCGTGACTACCTGGATCTGTACGAGCACCTGATCGGCCCCTACCCCTACGCCAAGTTCGCCCTGGTCGAGAACTTCTGGGAGACCGGATTTGGCATGCCCTCCTTCACCCTGCTGGGCTCTCGGGTCCTGCGCCTGCCGTTCATCCTACGTACCTCATTCCCCCACGAGATCCTGCACAACTGGTGGGGAAACAGCGTCTACATCGACTACCCGACCGGCAACTGGGCGGAGGGTCTGACCAGCTATCTGGCCGATCACCTGCTCGATGAACAACGGGGACGTGGGGCCTATCATCGTCGCCGCACCCTTCAGCGTTATCAGGATTTCATCCGCCAGGACAACGATTTCCCCCTCAGCCAATTCCATGGCCGTCACGGCAGTGCCAGTCAGGCAGTAGGCTATGGCAAGGCCTTGATGTTTTTCCACATGCTGCGACGATCCCTGGGCGACTCACTGTTTATCGATGGACTGCGGCGTTTCTATCGGGACAACCGCTTCAAGAGCGCGGGCTATGCACAGTGGCGCGAGGCCTTCGAGGAGGTCGGCGCGCCTGATCTGAAAGACTTTTTTGAGGCTTGGACCCAGCGGGAGGGGGCCCCGACCCTGGCGGTTGAAAATGTGCGGGTAGCACCTCAGGAAGCGGGTTATGCCCTAACCCTGAGTCTGCGACAGACCCAGGAGTCCGCGCCTTTCCCCCTGCACGTTCCCCTGCTGGTCCATTACGACGGCCGAGCTGCGGAATTGCACCAACTGGCCTTCAATCGTCGTGAGCAGACATACCGCCTGACGCTTCCCGTGCAACCCCGTCAGATCGATATCGATCCTTGGTACGACCTGTTTCGCAGCCTCTACGCGGAAGAGACACCCCCGACCCTTAGCGGGTTGTTCGGCGCCCGCAGGATCCTGTTCGTCATCCCCGCCCAGGCACCCAAGCCCCTGCATGACGCCTATCTTGAATTGGCCCGGAACTGGGCCGAGGGATATCCTGAAGCAGAGATCCGGGAGGATGACACAATCGCCGATCTGCCGGAGGATCACCCGGTCTGGATACTGGGTTGGGGTAATCGCTTTCGCGGGGGGTTCATGGATCATCTCAACGGCTACCCGGTAGCCGATGAGGACAAGGCCATGATCTTTGACGGGAAAAGATACTCCCGGGCGGATCACAGCTTCGCACTGACCCGGCGGATCAGTGAAAACGGCCCGGCACAGGCCTGGGTCGCTGGGTTTTCGGTTACCAACCTGGGCAATCTCAGCCGCAAACTGCCACACTATGGCGGTTACAGCTATCTGGCCTTCGCCGACGACGCCACCCAAAACGTCGCCAAGGGACAATGGCCGGTACGTGCCTCACCCCTGCGCATCCCGCTGAAACCCGGCCTGCCCCTGCTCCAAGCCAAAGAGCCAGCGGCACTCTATCCCCCCTATTCCAAGGAGCCAACTCGTGACTGAAGAACGGTTCAGGTATCTGAACAGAGCATTGATCATCCTGCTATTGGGACTCTATGGGTTCGCGCCGGCGACAAGTCTTGGCGCAACCCTGGAAGTGCTGTTGCCGGAACACCGCCTCGCACCCTCGCAACTGGCGGTGGTGGTCAACGACAAGGACCCGCTCAGTGTGCGGATCGGCGAATATTATCAGCAGGCCCGCCGGTTGCCGGAGAAGAACCTGATCCATCTGAGTTTCTCCCCCGAAGGGAACAATTTGAGCCCTGGGATCTTTACGCCGCTGCGCGAGCAACTGCTTGCGCAGACCCCCGAGGGGGTTCAGGCCTATGCCTTGACCTGGATCCGTCCTTTTCGGGTAGCCTGCATGTCGATCACTTCGGCGATCAGCCTCGGTTTCGACCGATCCTGGTGTTCCGAACAGCGTTGCGCCACGACCCGCACAAGTCCCTACTATGGCTACCCAGGCAGCCTGCCATGGAAGGAGCTCAAGGTTCGTCCCAGCATGGTCCTGGCCGCTGAAACCTTCGATCAGGCCAAGGCCCTGATCGATCGGGGTGTGGCCGCGGACGGCACCCTTCCGGCGGGCACCGCCTACCTGCTGAGCACCCATGACAAAGCGCGCAATGTGCGGGCCAAGGACTATGCCCTGGTGCAACGTCTGATGTCGGGCTGGATCGACACCCGAATCCTCAGGACCGATACCCTGAAAGACCGGGATGACGTGCTGTTCTACTTCACCGGCCTGACCCGGGTAGCGGGTCTGGAGAGCCTGAAGTTTCGCCCCGGGGCCATCGCCGATCATCTGACCTCGACGGGAGGCGTACTCAACAGCACCAAGCAGATGAGCGCCCTGCGCTGGTTGGAAGCGGGGGCGACCGGCAGCTACGGCACCGTGGTCGAACCCTGCAACCATCCGGGCAAGTTTCCCGCCCCCCGGCTGTTGATGGAGAGTTACGGGCGGGGCGCCAGCCTGATCGAATCCTACTGGCGTAGTGTGCAGCAGCCCGGGGAAGGAATCTTCATCGGGGAACCCCTGGCGGCCCCTTTCGACGGCGCGACCCTGACGCGGACCCAAAGCGGTCTGCGCCTGACCACGCGAAATCTATGGCCCGGCCGCTACCGGATCAGTCACTCGGTCAATCCTATCGGCCCGTTTCGCGAGGTGGGTCAAATGGCCGTGCAGCCGCACCAAATCGGGTTTGACCTCCCGGACCGGGGTGACGGCTACTACCGGGTGGAAGCGCTGGGTTCCCCCTGAGCAGGCCCTTCGGGAGCCCCGGGGATGACGCCGAACAGTCCGGCTTTCATCCCCTTGAACACACTCAGGAGCTTAGCCCCCCGATCCTGCTCGAACATCAGGATGCGGAACAGGTCTTGGGCGGTCGCCAGCAGGTCGTAGAGTACAAAACCCGGCAGACACCACAGGTACTCCCGCCAGATCCGGGACCGGTTGCGG
>JARRNW010000066.1:0-10991 GCA_037384565.1 Candidatus Thiodiazotropha sp. | reverse complement strand
GATCATTGCCTGTTGCTTCAGTGAGACCGATGCGCAACGCTATATCGCCTTATGTGCGGACTGCCTGAGGGGATGAGCTATCCATATTCACGAGTCTGAATCATGAAACTATTTGCCTGGCTGGATAGAATTCCGTTGCAGATGATTGCGCTACCCGCAGTCCTGCTCGCCCTCGCCCCATTTGTGCCCGAGCCCCATCTATGGCAAAAGCTGAAGATGCTGGCCGACGGCACACTGCACAAACCGATCGACATCTTCGATCTGTTTCTGCACAGCACGCCGTTGATCCTACTGATGATCAAGCTGGCACGGGGGAAATGGGGGCACCGGTGAGTGCGCCACGGCACTCGGCAAGCCTGTCGGATCCAAGCGTACCCCCGCCAATCTGACGGCAACACTGGGCATCTCTCCTGAGCCCTAACCTGGCGCGTTGCAGCCTGAATGGAGCGAAGCGTAATCCATGCGGCCGGGCGTGTCGATTTCCCGGATTCCCCTTTTTGTTATGCAGCCACCTGCTCCGGCTCGTTCTCTGGAGGCGTGTGGCAGTCGCGCTGCATTCTCATCTCGATGTTAAGGGACGCGGGCAAATGCCAGGGTGGCTTTTGCGTCATTGGCCGGAGCGGCTGAGGTGAAATTCCCATTTACTGAGGTGAGCGTAGGGAATGATTGGGAAATTAAGTCCTTATTGTTGGGATATATTTCACAGAACCCAGGCCTCGGACACTTCACTATATCAACTGCATTGAGATGACGACAAACTGAAGTCAGGGTCGACTCGCTCGAATCACGAGTAGTGGATCCGAGTCCGTGCAAAGGGAGGGCTGGCTAATGATTTTCTTGAGGGAATAGCCAGGCTGAAGGAACGTACAACGGAGAAGTGAATTTAGAATGTTTAATAGACGCGTATTATCACTTGTGATCCTGAGCAGTCCACTGCTCTTTGGGGTCAATGAGGCATCGGCCCGGAGCGGCTTTGTCAATGATGTAGCCACCTACTGTAGCAGTAGGGGGTACGATATGTTGCCGGCGTATGCAAACGACACATGCGGATACTGCCACAGCCACAAAAACGAATACTCATCGGGCAATTATGAGCATTTCTGCCCAGCGCCCGTCGTGGTTGCCCCGGTCTGCACCGATGGGGACCATGATGGCTACTTCAAAGAGGGTGCTGCCTGCGGCACCCCGGCCGATTTCAACGACAGCAACAGCGCTGCCTACCCTGGCGCGATGGAAGACTGTACCGACGGTGTTGACAATGATGGCAACGGCCTGACCGATGCTGCCGATCCCAACGCTGTTGGGTGCGCGGTCACGACTGTATGTACCGATGTAGACGGCGATGGTTACAGCACTGACGGTGGTTCATGCGGCCCTCTCGACTGTAACGATAACGATTATGCGGTCCACCCGGGTGCCAATGAGATCTGCGGTGATGGTATAGATAACAACTGTAACGGCACCATCGATACCGCCGATCGGAATGCGGTGGGTTGTATGGCAGGTTGTAGTGATCAGGATGGCGACGCTTTCAGTCCTGATGGCGGTAGTTGTGGTCCCATCGACTGCAATGACAACGATCCGGAGATCAATCCCGGAGCATTGGAGATCTGCAACGATGGCAACGACAATAACTGTAACAGCAAAACGGATGGAGCCGATGGTGTCTGTCAGGATCCGCGAGTCAATGAACCGCACTGGTGGAGACCGGACACCAATGCTGTGAATCCAGTCCCAACGCCAAATCCAACGCCAAATCCGGCTCCAAATCCGACACCGGGACCAGCGGCTAATCCCGTCGATCTGCGAGCTGCCAGTGACAGTAATGCCGTGAGATTAAACTGGTCCCTGACAGGTATTATACCGAGGGCACAGGAGATCTATCGGGATACAGACGCTAATCCAAGAGGGCGGGGCAGAATCGGCTTCATGAGAAACGGCACTGAATTCGTCGATAACAACGTGACACCGGGAGTGACCTACTACTATTGGATCAAGGTGACGGAATCTAACGGGACGGTTACCAACTCTCAGGCCGCGGCTGTCACCGTTTCGAGTAACGCACCGGCACCAGCACCAGCACCAGCACCAGCACCAGCACCAGCACCAGCACCGGCGCCATATCCAGCCCCAGGCACACAACATCCGTTCGGTTGGAGTAATCCCAGGTCACAGCATCAGCACGAACATTATTCTGTGGACACATGCACGTCCTGCCATACCATCGATCCAGCGAGCAGGGATTCTGCGCTGAGCTGTTATCGATGCCACGGCAATGAATGGGGCGACTCTGGTGATGATGACTACAGGGATGACGACCGGCACGATGAGTGGGATGACGACCGGCACGATGATCGGGATGACGACCGACACGATGACCGAGATCACGACAAGGATGATGATCATCATGATCACCGGCATGACGACTAGGAGGGACGGTTAATCGTCGTGTTTACGTAACTGATGAAACCAGTGACAACAGGGGGGGCATTAGCCCCCCCGTTGTTTTCCACTAACCTTTCAACCAACCACACAGCTATCGGAGCTGCTTGCTGAATTCGCCGTACGTTATTGGCAATTGCAGATTGATCTGCTGATGGGGAATTTTGCCAAAAACTACGATCTGGCCGTGGTCTATCGCGAAAACGGACAAACCGAACGGGCAGAAGCCCTATTGACCGAGTTGTAGAGTTATCCCTTATTGAAAGAGAGCAACGTCAAGTTGCGCCCCAACACCAGGCGCAAGCTCCAAAGTAAATGCTACCGCCGAATTATTACGCAGGGTCAGAATGTCGCCAGCAGTAAGCGATAGAATAGCCGAACCTGATACATGGTTCACTTGTATAACGGTAGTCGTCGAGGCGTCAACCGTCCCATTTACAGCTATGGCAATAGCCGCCCCTGACCCTGCTGTGACGTTAACCCTGTAATCTATCTTATAATCGCCTGTCGTGGGTACTGTTACCGTTGTCGTTCCGGCAGTGTGCGTCACACCAGACAACGGTCCGTTGTTGCTGAGTATGACATCAGCACCACCCACAACGGTTGCATCACCCAGCGTCGCCAACTCATAGATATATCCATACGTATCAATGCCGCCACCACCACCTCCAATGAGCGACACGCCGCCAGGCCAGGCGCCTGATGCCTTAGGCCCGAAAAGCGTTGTCGTTGTAGTGTTGATGTAGAAATCACCGTCGACACCTTGGCCGACAGTTGGATCTGAGCTGCCTGAAAGTACTGTGTTTCCATCCGTTCCGGCTGCACCGGCTGCACCCGTTGGACCAGCGGGTCCGGTAGCTCCCGCTGGGCCAGTTGGACCTGCGGCACCTGTGGGTCCGGCCGGACCCGTAGCCCCAGTTGCTCCCGCCGGGCCTGCTGGACCTGCTGGACCGACGGCACCCTCCGGTCCGGTTGGTCCCGGATCACCTTGAGGTCCTCGATTAAAAACAACTGTAACCTCGGCACCATCATTGTATACCGATGTCGTCAAGTCGATGACTGTGAATTCCATTGGCGTTGAACGCGTAACAATCAACGTAGCATTATATGTTGTCAGAGAATCTTGAATGAGATTTGGAATAAAGACTTTTCCATCAACCGCCGTATACAATGCATCCTGTTCACCAACACTAGCATCCAAATACTCTAACTGATAAACCTGACCACCATGAATACCACTACCGTCCTGCGCGACTAGAGTTGCACCCACCGGATCCCCAGTGCTGCCGTCAATATTTGTAACAGCAACATGATCAAGGGTAATTTCAAATGTATCCTGATTGTAGCTTGCAGCCTGAGCAAAAGACGTCAGAGTCATACAGCAAAGCAGTATGAATAATATTGTTTTATTATTTTTCATCATGGTCATTGCTAAACCCTCTATTGTAATTAATGATGTTCAAAGCCTGAATATATGAGTATTTCATGCACTACAACCAGCATAATCGTAGATTATGCCAACAACATCTCTCCCTACACCCGCTGAGTTGCCCAGCTTGTTATTCCCTCTAGAAAACGGATACGAATGAAAAGTATAGTGGAACGGATTGAAGAGACAAGAAAACACCGGGACTAGATTATTAAACGGACATATATAGATGGAATTTCGTAGATTTGCACTTAACTCAGGTTTCGTAGTTCGGAGTGCTATCTGGAGTCGATTTCGTGGACCCGGCTGTCTGGGAATAACGCTGTGTTTCCAACAGTTGTCGTGATATAGAGTAATCGAATACTCATTAATTTCGTATCGTCCAGTATTCTTCGAACCGACTCGATGTTTTGACCAACTGCCACCAGCTACATTTGCGCCAATCACGCTTGAAGAACCGCTTGTGCCCTGCTTGTCACTGCTACTGAGCACCGTAACAAACGGCGCCACCACTCCCCCTGGCCCCGTCTTGCCACCACCCATCATGCTGTTGCTGTTCATGGAGAAGGAACTCATTTCGAAGCTGCCGCCTTCATGAAAGATGATGTGCTTTTTCCAGGAACCACTATATTGGCTGCCTCCCGCATTGAGACATTCTCCCGATAAACGGGTACCAGAGTTCATAACAACCGCAGGTTCGCTACGCAGGTTCATCCATGTCTTTCCGGAAATGGGTTATGAGGTGGTGGAATCGATTTGCTAATGAGCGGCAGTCATCTACCTAGCGCTAGCGCCTACTTGCGTTCGTATTGTTTGCACACCGGCACTAGCCGGACCCTTTCGGGCCGCTCGGCATCACCAGGCTGGGACAGCCCGCTGCGATCTCTTCATAGACCGACATTGGCGCATCCTCATATCGGCGTGAAAAATGAAAGGGGACCAGGTGACGCACCCCTGCCCGGCTGGCGATTTGGGCGCAGGCGGTGGTGGTCAGATGGCCCGTGCGTTGGGCTTGGGCGGTGTCCTTTTGCATGAAGGGTGATTCACAAAACAGGGTGTGGGCCTGTTTGGCAAGCGCCGTGAGGCGTTGGCGGTTTTCCCGGTTGTCGGCCAGGTCGGTGGCGTAGACGATTTTGCTGCCCGGGTTGGTCAGGGTGAGCTCGGCGGCCAGCGCCGCCACCCTCTCTGCACGCCCGTTGGGCAGCGCAATCAGGTGATCCCCAAGTTGTTCGGCGATGCGCTGTTTCAGCTCGGTGAGCCAGGGACCGGGTTCCAGTCCGCTTTGGGCGAGCCGCTCCTTGCAGATATTGATCTGTAACGCGGGTTCGAAGGCGTATGCCAGTACCGGGATGCCGTGATCGAGGGTGATGGCGCGCACTTGAAACAGGGCTTCATCCAGCACGACGCCCTCTTTTACTTGGATCTCCCCCAGCCTCTGGCGGCCTGGCTTGCCCGCTTGAAGTTCTATCCGGAGCAGGCGATCACCATGCAGTTCAGAGACCTCGAAGCGGGGGCCCCGGTCACCGATCCGGTCCCAGTGGATGCCGTTGATTAGGTGCTCGATCCGTTCGGCCAGTCCCGGTGGGCCATACAGACGGCAGCGCTGGCTTTCGCCGATGCGCGCGCGCAGCAACCAGAGAAAGCCGCATATGTGATCCATGTGAGCGTGACTGATGAAGACATCGCTGACCTGGTGCGCAACCCTTCCCGGCAGTCGTGTCCCATCGCCGAGGTCGAACAGCAGGCTGCGCCGTTGATGTGCCAGACGAAGATGGAGTTGAGGATCGCCGAAGACACCGTTCATCAACAGCGCAGAGGCGCTTCCGGTCTGTACCATGGGTCGATAACCACCTGCATGATCCGACGGAAATTCAGGCACCAGGTCGCTGGGGGGGAGATAGCGCACTACGTTTTCGGCAAACCGCTTGCCGGTAACCAACATGCCTGATGCATCGCGCGTGGCATCGCGCACCAGCAGCAGGGAGGTCGGGCCGGTTCCCGCCGGCAGCTTCAGCTGCAGGCTCTCCCCTGTCATGGCGACAACTTCGCCCATAACGACGCTGGCCCCATCCCGCAAAAAAGCGATCTGTTTACCGATCCAGGCCTCAGGTGTCTGACGGGGTGGCGTCCCGAGTCGCGTCACTCGGTTTAAGGCGATCTCATGTAGGATTGCATGGGCCAGATAGGTATCCCATAGGCGGGTACGTTGGCGGTTCCTGGTGTTTTTCCCCGGCCTTCTGGCGTATGGTGATGCGGCTACCCTGATCACCTCGGTTGGCAATGCACGCAACTCTTGTTCAAGAGGCGGGGTCTGCCCCGGGCGCAGCAACACGGCAATCAGATCGATACCGGCGACAGCGACAATCGATGTCAATAGTTCAGCCCCCGCCACACCGCGCACGACACCCGGCGAGTCGAGCAACAGGATGCCTTGATTGACCTTTTTCGCCAATCGGCCCACTGCCTCGATCAGTGGCAAGCGAAAACGGGCGGCATCGAGGCTGCAGAGGGCCTCATGGCCCTCGCTTATCCACCCACCCTGCCGCCACACACCGAGGTTGACGGCACCGGGCAGACCGAATGCCGGCATCCCCGGGTCGGCCACCAGACAACGGACCTCTCTCTGCGCTGCGTTCAGCCGCTTTGCCAGACGGGCCGCCAGCGTGGTTTTGCCGATACCGGGTGATCCCAGTAACAACAGCCGCTTGTTTTTACTCAACAACAACTCGACGAGGGCTTGTGGTTGTTCGGCGTCGATCGGTTGATTCATCCGAGAGCTCCCGGTTGTCCAGACTCAGAATGGTTTGGCTGGTTTATGAACACTGATCCGATTCAAATTCAGATCACTATTCTTTAGCACAACAGTTGGCACAAGGATATAAGGACCTTCTCGACATGGGGATATCCCCGCAACACAACAGCTTTAGTTATTTCTGGTTCGCGGGCGTTAGCAGTTTAGAACAGACACCTTGTTGTGTCAGAAAAGTGGCGACGTCATCACAGTCTTCTAGGTAAACACCTATGGAGGGCTATTTTTGGAGGTGATATGTTGGCAAAAGCTCTTATTGTGTTTTTGTGGAACTAGATGGCCGGATGACTCAATGCCGTGCAATAACATCGATCCAGGTTATTTATCGCCATTACTATCTTCTATCCGCAACGCATAATTCATGCGCTTCATTCTAAGGATTAGATTCAACAAAAGGCAAGGAGTTGTATATGCAGCAAGATATCCAGTCGAGTACTACGCAGCCTGTCCAGACCCATATCGAGAATCGTGACACGGGTGCTCAAGAAAGAGGAACCGCGCAACAAGAAACCGCATCGGTTGAATCGCGCTATCATAAAACCTCGTTAGATGTATTCACCGACACCCCCACAAAATTTGAACACGCATCGGCGCAAAAAACAGCATTGGAACAGTTTGTCGGGGAAAGCATCACTAACCGTCCCGGTATCGCTAGCTCCCATGACGTATCAGAGGCTCAGAAGACTCAAGTCATGCATCCCCAGGCGAAAGCCATAACATTTGCTGAGAATACAAAGCAGGCAGACAAAGTCCAGGATCAACCCGCTAACGTATTGGTTCGGATGGATTCTGAACTCAATCAACGACTCCATCAATCCGCCGTTCCGACAGAGGTTAAAGAGAGCATCATCAACCATTTCAATTCGCTTGATACCGACAGGGCCAGGCAGGATGCCAAGTTGCTCAAGCAGGCCCTTGATGGCGATGGAGAGAATGCCGATCGGGCAATCATAACCTTTGACCGGATAACGAGGATTCCGGATGAAAAGCAACGCCTCACTGAAGGGGTAAAATCGGCTCTGATCCAGGGTGTTGCGCAACGCGCCATGCCGGCGAAAATGCAGAACGGCGTCAATCAATCAACCGGCCAGGCAGGCGTGCTTGGCGTTGTCCATGCACAACGTGCAGCCGAAGCCATCACAAAGATGGACGACAAGCAGTATAGGAACCTTACCAACGCGCTAAACCAGACCGGCGGCGCGGGTGCCCATGGCAAGCGAGCCAGTGAAGGTGCCGATGTTCAGTCGGAACAGGCGCTGATATTGAAAGCCGTTGGCGCGCGGGGGGGTGAGTTCGGCGATCCTGAATCAGCAGCGGAAGCAATGAAAGAGGTGATAGAATTCGCTGATAAAATTCGCGGCATGGAGCGGTCTGATCTACTCAACAGGACGACAACCATAGACATCGATATCGACAGGAGCACATCAGACATTCGCTCAACAGGATGGGATTCTAACAGAAACGAACCACTTGATTTGCAGCTTGGTGATAACGCAAGTAAGGACCCATACAAAAAAGACAATGACACACTGACTCAACGAGGAAGGACTTACTGCGTACCGACGATAAGCCAGATTACGCATGGGTACGCCGACCCAGTGTTTGCCTTCGAACGTTCGGCAGATGCTAATAATGTGAGCACAACATCCGAGACCGCAAAACAACAGAACATGTTATTTGATCGCAACGGTGGTCATGAAAAGTCAGGCGGTGTTGATAATGATGATGTACCGAAAGTCCTGAATGACCTTGCTCAGGCAGGCGTTGAATATAAGTACAATCATGCCAAGATCTATCAACGCGATCTAGTGAGTAATCTGAAGAGATCATTTTTAATCGATAAACAGTTTCAAAAGATTGATTCGTTACTGCGCAATGGTCAGACGGTACCTCTCGCCGTGCAGGGCTCAGTCTCTGATGAGGGTCACCTCATGCTGATATCCGACGTCCGTGGAAGTGGTGATAGTAAGCGATATTTGCTCTCTGATCCGGCATCAGGTCGAACAACCTGGGTTTCAAGTAATGCCATGCGTGAGCGTAAAATGCCAAACTGGCATAGAGTAGACATATTTCCAGGTTATGGACTCAGTGTAAACAATACTCAGATGCGCGTTCACATCCAAGGATTCTATGAAGAGGTGCCGGCAGCCAAATAGCCGTTTTCCATCGTGGTTGATTGATGGTTGCGATGGAATAACCGGCGTCGGATTAACTGTAAAATACTATTCAATGAGATATTGGAGGGAACCGTGGCAGAAGTAACACTAGCACCTGGTTCAGGTGGCACCTTGGATCAGAGCCAGACAACGGTCGAGGCGAAATCAGGTCTATCGCTTTACAGACAAACCGTTCAAAGCAACGATCGGGAGTCACTTGTTAAAAGTCAGTTTGAAAATCTCAACCCGGAGCAGAAAAATCAACTCGCCAACCAGTTTGTCGGTGCGGCATCAAGAGACGGTATCAATAAACTTGCTGAGACACCGGACGGACAGCATGCGCTCAGAGAGATTTACAATAACGCCAGCGAGGATCAGCAGGCGTTTATGCGTCAGGTACATAACGCACAGGGTAATACCGCGGTTGACTATACTGGCACTCAGGGCATGGATAGCCAAAATGGAGCAAAGAATCGGCAGCCTTCAGAGACCCGCTCATATTCATGTCAGGTGGTTTCGGGCCCAAAATATAAGAGGTACGACAATGGGGGTGGAGAGGATATTCGAAGACCCATCACTGAAGGCTTCAGGAAAACATACAAACTGTATAGTTCCGCGGAGTTTGCAGATGACGCAAAGAATGGAAAAAAGGCGAGTTGCTGCGTAGTTAGACAGTATATCTCTTGGGACGCTCAGTACAACGCGACACATGGCGGGCCGCCTCATGAAGGTTTTCCCGATTCTGCAAAGCCGAATACCTTTTATGAAGACCGCACGAAAGATGGTGGGGATCGGTATGGCCACCGCAAACTACCCTATAAGCGCGCCAATGGTTACGCAACCAACGGGGTGCCTGACCAACAAAACGGCAAGGCCTTCAGTGGATATGATTCACCTGAAGTCCGATTCGATAGTCAAGGTAGTTTTACTTTCTATGAGGCCGTGCATGATCAATGCAATAATGGCAAAGTTGTAGCAAAGAGTGATCCTGTAACGATTGACTGGAGTCGACCTCATAAATAGCAGTTACCCCAGGTGGGGGGGAGGCAGCGCGTGGCGATCTCGTCGTATACCAGTCACGGCCCATCTTTGTCTCGGCGTGAAAATGGTATGCGCCAGTTCAGTCAACGCCTTCTGATCTGGTGCGTTGGTACGATGAAAGCGACATTTACCCCAGGGTGTGGTGGCGATCATAGCGTTCCCGGGTGAAACATTCAGGCTCAATACTGCTGTTGGCTACCTTTTGAGATGTCTTGATGAATTCTGCTTGCCCCGAGATGCCAGATGGGGGGCGGGTTGCGCATCATCGCCGCCACTTCGGCAGCCGGCAGTGGATGGGAAAATAGGTAGCCCTGCATGGCCAGGCAGCCATGGCTTAACAGAAAATCACGTTGCGCCGCGGTTTCAACCCCTTCGGCGATGACCTCCAGCCGAAAATGACCGGCCATGGTGATGATACTGGAGGTAATGGCTACGTCATTCTCGTCGAGCGGGGTGTCTCTGATAAACGAGCGATCGATCTTGAGCCGCTGCACCGGCAACTGCTTCAGATAGGCGAGGGAGGAGTAGCCGGTGCCGAAATCGTCCAACGCTAGTGATACGCCTAAGTCATGCAACGCCACCAGGTTGACTCGTGCCTGCTCATAGTCGTCCAGCAGGAAGCTCTCGGTGATCTCCAGTTCTAATCCCTCAGGAGCAAGTCCGCTGGCGCTCAGGGTCTCCACAATGACTCGTTCAAGATCATCACGTGCAAGCTGATGTACTGACAGGTTGACCGCCATGCGGCCAGCCTGCAGATTTTGATCGCGCCACGTCTGAGCTTGGGTGCAGGCGTTCAGCAACACCCATTCGTCTAACGTCTCGATCAAGCCGACGGACTCAGCCAAGGGGATGAACTCGCTAGGCTCCACGGGTTCAAGGCCTTCCCGCTGCCAGCGCACCAGTGCCTCCACGCCCAACAAGCGGCCCTCCACCGGGTTCACCAGGGGCTGGTAGATTAGGGTCAGGGCCTCATCGCGGATTGCCGTGCGCAGTTCCTGTTCCAGGCTCAGGCGTCGCTCTACATCGGCGCTTAACGTTTTAGTATAGGAGCAGTAGCGGTTACGGCCCTCCTGTTTGGCGCGGTACATAGCGGCATCGGCGTGCTGTAACAGGC
>JARRNW010000065.1:0-11007 GCA_037384565.1 Candidatus Thiodiazotropha sp. | reverse complement strand
ATCCACAAGGTGCACGAAACCCGTATCATTCGTCCCAGCCCCCGGGTGCTGGTCTGCGTACCCTGTGGGTCCACCCAGGTGGAACGCCGCGCGATCAAGGAATCCGCCGCCGGCGCCGGAGCCCGTGAGGTCTACCTGATCGAGGAACCCATGTCCGCCGCCATCGGCGCCGGACTGCCGGTGGACGAAGCCCGGGGCTCCATGGTGCTGGACATTGGCGGCGGCACCTCGGAAGTCGCCATCATCTCCCTCAACGGCATCGTCTACGCCAACTCCGTTCGGGTAGGCGGCGACCGCTTCGATGAGGCCATTGTCAACTATGTGCGGCGCAACTACGGCACCTTGATCGGCGAGGCTACCGCGGAGCGAGTGAAACACGAAATCGGGTCTGCCTACCCGGGGAACGAGGTTAAGGAGATCGAGGTCAAAGGACGTAACCTGGCGGAAGGCATCCCGCGTAGTTTCACCCTCAACAGCAACGAGATTCTCGAGGCGCTTCAGGAACCCCTCTCCGGGATCGTCGGCGCAGTCAAAACCGCCCTGGAGCAAACCCCCCCGGAACTGGGCGCGGATGTGGCCGAGCGAGGCATCGTGCTGACCGGCGGTGGCGCCCTGCTGAAGGATATCGACCATCTGCTGCAGGAGGAGACCGGGCTACCCGTAATCGTGGCCGAAGATCCCCTGACCTGCGTGGCTCGAGGCGGGGGCCGAGCGCTGGAGTTGATCGACGAACGGGGCGGCGAGTTCTTCATGGTGGACTAGGCAGGTTCCAAACCGCCTCATGAGTGACCGGCAACCCCGGCCGCCTTCCGGAACCCGTATCTCTCTAGCAGTGGAGTTGATCAGCTATCAAACTGATTTTCACACAAGGCCCCTCGATTACCACCCGGCTGGTGGTGGCCATACTCCTGTCTATCTCCCTAATGGTGATGGATCACCGCTACAACCATCTTGAAGCCCTGCGCTCAACCCTGTCGGTGCTGCTCTACCCGATCCAGTACCTGGCCAGTCTGCCGGTCCTGCTGAGCGAGTCCGCCAGCGACGCCCTGATCAGCCGCGGAAAACTCGAAGAGCAACGCGATCAACTCCACGAGGAGAATGTACTGTTGCGCGCACGTCTGCAGAAATTCGAGTCTCTGGAAGCCGAGAACATGCGCCTGCGCGGCCTGCTCGACTCCTCGTTCAAGGTGGGCGATCGGGTGTTGATCGCCGAGCTGATTGCAGTGGAACAGGATCCTTTCCGCCAGGAGGTGCTGATCAACAAAGGCAGTACCTCGGGACTTTTCGAAGGCCAGCCGGTACTCGATGCCAACGCGGTGGTCGGCCAGGTCACGCATATCAATCCGTTCACCGCCAATGTGCTTTTGATCACCGACGCAGCCCATGCCATGCCGGTGCAGATCAATCGAAACGGATTGCGCACCATCGCCCTGGGTACCGGACTGATCAACCGCCTGGAACTTCCGCACCTGCCAAACAACGCGGACATCCAGGTCGGGGACTTGCTGGTTACTTCCGGCCTTGGCGGCGCTTTCCCTCCCGGCTACCCGGTGGCCGAGGTGATCGAGGTCAAACGCATACCCGGACAGCCTTTCGCCTCGGTCATCGCCCAAACCACCGCGCATCTGGACCGTATCCGGGAGGTGCTGCTGGTATGGACCCTGGACCCCGGGGTCAGTCCCGGGAAGCCGGTGAAAACCCAGCTCTCCTCCGAGTCTGAAACGGCGGTGAACAGCGTCGATACAGCCCCGGACGAGCCCCCCAGCCAGGAAACAGGCGAATGATTGCCAGCACCCAAGGTCGTAACACCCTGGTCTACCTGAGCCTGTTGGCGGGTTTCATCCTCACCATTATGCCTTTGCCCGACTGGGCCATCGCCTACCGGCCCCAGTGGGTGGCCCTGATTCTCATCTACTGGTGCATGAATCTGCCAGAGCGAATCGGTGTAGGCGTGGGTTGGAGCACCGGGCTATTGCTGGATGTACTGACCGGCACCCTGCTGGGCCAGCATGCTCTGGGGTTTTCAGTGATCGCCTACCTGATGCTGCGCCTGCACCTGCGAGTACGGGTCATGCCGTTGCACCAGCAGGCCTTCACCATCTTCATCCTGCTGCTGGTCGAGCGCCTGCTGGCCCTCTGGTCCACCGGAGCGGCCAACTACCCCACACCCTCACTCTGGTACTGGGTCACCCCCTTCGTTGGGACCTTGCTGTGGCCCTGGGTCTACGTGTTGCTGCGCGACCTCAGCCAGCGTTTCAACGTCTACTGAGCCGTGCCCCAGTCATCGATCAAGAACTATATGCACGAGAGCCAGCTGTTCCTGGGACGGGCGATTGCCGCCTCTGCCCTGGTCATCCTGTTGCTGCTGGTGCTGATCGGAAGATTGTTTTACCTACAGGTCAAAAACCATGAACACTTCACCACCCTTTCCCAGGACAACCGGGTCAAGGTGGAACCCCTGCCACCTACCCGTGGCCTGATCTACGACCGCAATGGGGTGATCCTGGCGCAGAACCTGCCCGCCTACAGCCTTGAAATTACCCCGGAAAAGACCCAGGACCTGGAAGCCACGATCAAGGCATTGGGGGAGATCATCCCGATCTCCGAAGAGGACGTGCAGCGGTTCAGAAAACTGCGCAGACAGCGCCGGCGTTTCGACAGCATCCCGATCCGGGTACGGCTCAAGGAGGATGAGGTGGCACGGATCGCTATCCACCGGCACCGTTTTCCCGGCGTTGATGTGAAGGCCACCCTGCTGCGGGACTATCCCCTGGGGGAGGAAACGGCTCATCTGCTCGGCTACGTGGGCCGGATCAATGAGAAAGAACTGCGGCTTATCGACACCTCCAACTACCGAGGCACCAACTTCATTGGTAAAAACGGGGTGGAGAAGAGTTACGAAAGTCTGCTGCACGGCCAGGTCGGGTTACAGCAGGTGGAGGTCAACGCCAAGGGACGGGTGCTACGGGTCCTTGAGAACCAGCCCCCCGGCCCAGGGGACAACCTCAAGCTATTCCTCGATATCGATCTGCAGGAGACCGCGCTGCAGGCTTTGGACGACTTCAATGGCGCCGTGGCGGCCATCGATATCAAGACCGGCGGCGTTCTGGTATTGGTCAGTAAACCTGGGTATGACCCGAATCTGTTTGTCGAAGGGATCAGCGCCAAGGCCTATCGGGAACTTGAGGAGTCCCCGGACAATCCCCTGTTCAACCGGGCCATCCGCGGCCAATATCCCCCCGGCTCCACGGTTAAACCATTCATTGGCCTGGCCGGTCTGGAGTATGATGTGGTCGGATTTCACCAGGAAACCTATTGCCCCGGCTACTACCAGCTGCCGGGCAAGGAACACAAATACCGGGATTGGAAGAAATGGGGGCATGGCAAGGTGGACATGCGCAAGGCCATCGTGCAGTCCTGTGACGTCTATTACTATGAACTTGCCAGAACCCTGGGCATCGACCGGTTGCACGAGTTTCTCTACAAATTCGGCTTCGGCCACACCACCCGCATCGACCTGGACAGCGAACTGCCCGGGCTGATGCCCAGCCGGGAGTGGAAACGGCAGAAACGCCGGGAACCCTGGTACCCGGGAGAAACCCTGATTGTCGGAATCGGTCAGGGCTATTTCCTGGCCACCCCCCTGCAACTGGCATCCGCCACCGCCACCCTGGCGAACCGGGGTCATCGCACCCACCCCCGAGTGGTGGCCAGCATCGAAAAACCGGATGGCACGATCGAGGAGAGTCCCAAGCTGGTTGATGAACTGCACCAAATCGACTCGGAACACTGGGAGCAGGTCATCGACGCCATGGCGGCGGTCATAGAATCCCCCCGGGGAACCGCTCACTCGATCCAGTCACCCTACTACCGGATCGCCGGCAAGACCGGTACCGCCCAGGTATTCAGCGTGAAACAGGATGAGGAGTACGATGAGGAGAACGTCGCCCGCCGCAATCGGGATCATGCCCTGTTCATCGCCTTCGCCCCGGTCGAGAATCCCCGCATCGCGGTCGCGGTGGTGGTGGAAAACGGCGGACACGGCGGCTCGGTCGCGGCCCCGATCGCCCGCCAGATCATGGACCAGTACCTGCTGGGCGACACCCCCACCAACGCTCCCGGAAGTGCTCAATGATGCGCTCCAGACCCAATATCCAGTTTCATGAGTCGAAACCGGCCCAGGCCGAAGGGCTGTTGGCCTGGCTGCACATCGACCTCACCCTGCTGTCCGCCCTACTGATCCTGATCGGCATTGGGCTGGCGATTCTCTACAGCGCCGGCGACCGGGAATTCGTACTCCTGCAAAGGCAGTTGATCCGTCTGGGTTTCGGTTTTACCGCCATGATCGCACTGGCACAGATCCACCCCGACAACTTCCGGCGCTGGTCACCCTGGCTCTACGGTCTGGGCATCATCCTGTTGTTGTTGGTGATACTCTTCGGTGAACTGGGCAAGGGGGCGCAGCGTTGGTTGGATCTCGGGTTCGTGCGCTTTCAACCTTCCGAGATGTTCAAACTCACCTTGCCGATGGTGATTGCCTGGTATCTGGCGGAACACCGCCTGCCCCCCAGCCCATCCCGGCTGATCCTCGCCATTCTGTTCATCGTGGTTCCGGTACTCCTCATCGCCAAGCAACCGGACCTGGGTACGGCCCTGCTGATCGGAACCGGCGGTGCCTTCGCCTTGTTCCTGGCCGGCATCAGCTGGCGCCTGATCTTTCTCGCCGGAGGCATCCTGGCGGCCATGGGCCCCCTCGCCTGGTATCTGATGCATGACTACCAGCGTCAACGGGTGCTGACCTTCCTCAACCCCGAAAGGGATCCCCTGGGGACCGGCTATCACATCATCCAATCGAAAATCGCCATCGGTTCCGGCGGTATCAGCGGCAAGGGTTGGCTCAACGGCACTCAGTCCCATCTGGAGTTCCTGCCCGAACGGCATACCGATTTCATATTCGCGGTCATATCCGAGGAGTTCGGACTGGTGGGTATCATCGCCCTGCTGACCCTCTACCTGTTCATCATCCTGCGGGGTCTGTACATCGCCACCCAGGCCCAGGACACCTACGGACGGATTCTCGCCGGGTCACTTTCACTGATCTTTTTTGTCTATCTTTTTGTCAATGCGGGCATGGTTACCGGTTTGCTTCCCGTAGTCGGTGTACCCTTGCCCCTGATCAGCTACGGTGGCACGTCACTGGTGACCATCCTGGCGGGCTTCGGTATGCTGATGTCCATTCACACTCATAAGAAACTATTGCCGACCTGAACCAATATGAGATTCACCACACGATTGCTACTCTTTTGCGGCCTGAGCCTGACCACCCTGGCCTGCGCCCACACACCTCAGATGCAGGCGGAGTATCGGCAGTTCGCCGAAGAGATGGCGCAGAAGCACGGCTTCGACGCCCAGACCGTGACCCAGCTGCTCAATGAAACGACCTACCGGGACGACATCATCAAAGCGATCACCCGACCCGCGGAATCCAAGGCCTGGTACGAGTACCGCCCGATCTTCATCAAACAGGATCGGATCGATGACGGAGTAGCCTTCTGGCAGGAAAACGAGACCCTGCTGAAACAAGTCAGCCAGGAGACCGGTGTACCCCCCGAAATCATCGTCGCCATCATCGGAGTGGAGACCCGCTACGGGCGTTTTACCGGTCGCCATCGGGTGATCGATGCCCTCACCACCCTGGCCTTCGGCTATCCCAAACGGGCCAAATTCTTCCGCAACGAACTCGAGGAGTTTCTACTCCTGACCCGGGAGGAACAGGTCGATCCCCAGACCGCCACCGGTTCCTATGCGGGCGCCATGGGCAAGCCCCAGTTCATTTCCAGCAGCTACCGCGCCTACGCAGTGGACCATGACGGGGATAACAAACGGGATCTGTGGAACAGTAACGCCGACATCATCGCCAGCGTCGCCAACTACTTCAAGGTGCATGGCTGGCAGGCCGGTCAACCGGTCACCCTTCAGGTGAATGGCGGCAGTGACCTGGACGCCATCATCGCCGCGGGCACGAAACCCAAATTCACCTGGGAGGCACTTCTCGCCAAAGGGGTGAAACCGTTACAGGAAACCTCCCTGCCCCCGAACACCCCGGTCAGCCTGATCAAGCTGGATGGGGGCGATGCAGACGAATACTGGGTGGGTCTGACCAATTTCTATGTCATCACCCGGTACAACACCAGCAATCTCTACGCCATGGCCGCCTACCAGCTGAGTCAGGCGATTCGACAAGCCTGGCAGGCAACCCAGGCCAAACAGTAACCAACAGCGGACCATGAAACGACGCCCAACCGTTCCCGTGGCCATTGCCGGTCTCGCGCTGACGCTGCTGGTGGGCTGCAGTTCCACACCCTCGGGCCGGACCACCGGGCAGTCGGATGGCATCAGTCCCCAGTATCCCCCTCCCGCGGATCTCGAGGCGATACCAGACGCGGTACCCAAACAGGAGCCGAAGAGCAAATACGGCAATCCCGCCAGTTATACGGTCTTCGGCAAGCGCTATCAGCCCCTGCCGCACAACCACAACTACTCCGAACGGGGCATCGCCTCCTGGTACGGCAGCAAATTCCACGGCAAACGCACCAGCAGCGGCGAACCCTACGACATGTACGCCATGACCGCGGCCCACAAGACCCTGCCCCTGCCCAGTTACGTGCGGGTCACCAACCTGAAGAACCAGCGCAGCGTAGTGGTGCGGGTCAACGATCGCGGCCCCTTTCACGACAACCGGTTGATCGATCTCTCCTACACCGCAGCCTGGAAACTGGGCATCACCGGCGAGGGCACCGGCCTGGTGGAGGTGACCAGCCTGCAACCGGGCAAACCGGAGCAGCCCGTGCCGATCGCACCCAAGGGTCCCAGGGCACTACCGGAACTGTTTCTCCAGGTAGGCGCCTTCGGAAATTCAGAGAATGCCCAGCGTCTGAAAAGTCGCCTGGAGGAACAATTGAAGACCCAGGTACTCATACAAGGCAACGACAATCCCCAAACGCCGGTCTACCGGGTCCAGGTGGGGCCCATCGCCAGTGTGGAACTGGCGGATCACATCAGTCTGCAACTCGGCCGTATGGGCATTAATGATCCTCATGTGGTAATCCGCTGATCGGAAATCCCCGATTCAGGTAAACTATCGATATCAGTCATAGGATTTAAACAACGATTAAACAGTCTCATGTCATTTTTCAAACACACCGCCCACACCATTTTTCTCCTGTTGACCTGCCTGGTCTCCCATCCCCTGTACGCTGCGACGCCGCTTCCCTCGCCACCGGAAGTCGCCGCCTCCAGCTACCAGTTGATCGACTTTCACAGCGGCCGCGTACTTGCCGAGCGGGACGCGGACAAGCGCCTGGAGCCCGCAAGCCTGACCAAGATTCTTACTGCCTATACCGTGTTCCGTGAATTGAAACAGGGCAATATCAGCCTCGATGACACGGTACTGATCAGCGAGAAGGCCTGGCGGACCCCCGGTTCCCGGATGTTCGTGGAAGTGGGCAAACGGGTGAAGATCTCCGATCTCATCAAAGGCATGATCATCCAGTCGGGCAACGACGCCTGCGTAGCCCTGGCGGAGCACATCGCCGGCAGTGAAAGCACCTTCGCGCAACTGATGAACAACCACGCGAAACGCCTCGGCATGAGCAACTCCCACTTCGTCAATTCCACCGGCCTGCCCCATAAAGATCACTACACCACAGCGGCGGATATCGCCAAGGCCGCCATGGCCACGATTCGCGAATTCCCCGAGCACTACCAGATGTACAGTCAAAAGTCCTTTGTGTTCAACGACATCGAGCAACACAACCGGAACAAGTTGTTATGGCGGGACAAGAGCGTTGACGGTATGAAAACCGGTCACACCGAAGCAGCCGGTTACTGCCTGGTCGCCTCCGCGCTACGGGAAAATATGCGTCTGGTCTCGGTGGTGATGGGCACCCGGAGCGAAGAGGCGCGGGCCCAGGCCAGCCAGAGCCTGCTCAACTATGGCTTCCGCTTCTACGAAACCCATCGCCTGTATGCCGCCGGCGAGGTACTCAACCGGGTGCGCGTGTGGAAGGGCAGCCAGGAGAAATTGCCCCTGGGGCTCACCTCCGATCTGAATGTGACCATTCCCCGTCACCAGTACAAGAATCTGGATGCCAGCATGGAGATCGAGCCCAGGATCATGGCCCCGGTGTCGGCCGGCCAGCCCCTCGGTGAGGTCCGGGTGAGTCTCGACGGTGAGCCGGTCACCACCGCCGCCCTGGTGGCCCTGAAGGAGATCGATGAAGGCAACCTTTGGCAGCAGATCAAAGACAGCGCCCTGCTCTGGCTGGAGTAACTGATGGCCGACGAAGAGACACTCCTGGAGTTCCCCTGCGATTTCCACATCAAGGTGATGGGGCGGGCCGAACCCGGATTCGAGGCGATTGTGGTCGAACTGGTCAGCCGGCACGTACCGGACCTGATGGAGACCGCCATCAACAGCCGCAGCAGCAGCGGCGGAAAGTGGGTGTCGATCACCATCGCACTGCGTGCCGAGAGCAAGGCCCAGCTCGACGCCATCTACCGGGAACTCACTGCCCACGAAAAAGTTATCATGGCGTTGTGAGGAAGTTCCAACACCTGACTGTAATCTGGCTCGGTCGTCAGCCCTATGAATCCACCTGGCAGGCGATGCGAAACTACACCGACGGTCGTGACCGTGAAAGCGTGGACCAGCTCTGGCTCCTGGAGCATCCCCCGGTCTACACCCTGGGCCAGGCCGGCAAACCGGAACATCTGCTCGCCCCGGGCCTAATTCCCGTCATCAAAACCGACCGGGGCGGTCAGGTGACCTACCACGGCCCCGGTCAACTGGTCGCCTATCTGTTACTGGATCTGCGTCGGGCCGGACTGGGAGTCCGGGCTCTGGTCACACTTCTGGAAGAGGCGGTCATCGGCATGCTGCGGGACCACCAGATCCCCGCCAGCCCCCGTCGGGATGCCCCGGGGGTCTATGTCGGAGAGCGGAAACTGGCCTCCCTGGGACTGCGGGTACGCCACGGCTGCAGCTATCACGGCCTGAGCCTCAACGTGGACATGGACCTGGAGCCCTTCTCAAGAATCAACCCCTGTGGTTACCCGGGTCTCGCCGTAACACAACTGGCTGAGCTGGGACTTCCCGGGGACCTCGCTGATATTGGCCGGGAACTGAGTCATCACCTGGCCAGGCGCTTAGGCCACACACTCAGTTTCGAGAATAGGGATACCCCCCTTATGTGAGCAACCTTCTGTACCGGCCAACCTCAATTGTCAGGTCAATCAGCCCCCAAACAGAAATATTATTAAACGGAATCAAATAGCTATACTTGATTCAACAGAGTGACGACGAGGTGCTGGTAAATGAGTGTTTCCTTACACAACAGCGATGGAACAGGCACCGTTTTACCGTCAAACCATCCTTAAATACTGCCCCCCCTTCATGAACAAGAAAATTCTCTTCGTCGATGATAATCCCAATGTTCTTCAGGGAATCAAGCGTTCACTCAGAGGACAACGACAAGTGTGGGATATGGCATTCGCTTCAAGTGGAAATGAAGCCATTGATATGATCGAAAAATCTGGCATTGACATGATCGTATCCGACGTAAAAATGCCTGGCATGAACGGAGCGGAATTACTCGAATGGGTCGCAAGAAATCATCCGCAAGTGATTCGACTCGTGCTTTCAGGTCATACTGACAATGAATTGGCTCTCCGTATTGCTGGCGTAGCACATCAGTATCTGACAAAACCATGCGCTACAGAATCACTTATCAACACGATCAATAAGACCTTCAGGCTAAGAAGTTATTTAAAAGATGAGAGTCTGTATAAAATAATGAATGGACTGAAGACACTCCCCAGCCAACCCAATACTTATCATCAAATTGTTACTTGTCTGCAGTCAGAAACAGCCTCTCTCGAAGATATCAGCGAAATCATCAATAGTGATCCCGCGATGCTCGCCAAAACCATGCAACTTGTAAATTCCGCATTTTTTGGTCTTGGCCGACGCATCACAAATAGCCGAGACGCACTTTCGATCATCGGAGTCGACGCCATCAAGGCATTAACCCTGACCATTGGTATCTTCACTCAATTCGATACCAATTCTATCGATCACGACACCGGCTATTCCGTGACTGATCTCCTACACCGAAGTGTCGCCGTAGCCCAGCTCGCTGAGCGTATCGCAAAAACTGAAAACCTCTCAAAGACACTCTCTGATGACTGTTTTTTAGCTGGAATGTTGCATGCGATCGGAATTCTGATTCTACGGCAAATACTCCCCGACGAGTTTTATCATCTACTGAACAGTATCAAACAATCCGGCAAGACACTTATTGAAGCAGAAACCGAACATTTTGGAACCAACCACGACGCGATTGCCGCTTACATACTCGGACTATGGGGACTTCCCAACGCACTGGTTGAAGCGTTGGCATTTCATAATCACCCATCAAAATACCAGTGTGAAGTACACTCACCCCTGTTTATCGTACATGCAGCCGATGTATTACTACATGAGCACCAAAATGATTCCATTGTCACCCGAATAGAGATCGATGATGCCTGCTCGAAACAATCAATCTTTCAGCAAAAAATGGAAGTATGGCGTGAATTGCTATCCAAGGAGCCAACGAAATGAGTGAAAAAGTACTGTTTGTTGACGACAATGAAAATATTCTTAGCGCAATACGCCGGCAGTTACGCCACAAGTACGAGATTCACACCGCATTAAGCGCAAAAGAGGGTGTCCAGGTCATACAGCGGGACGGACCTTTCGCTGTCGTTGTTTCTGATATGAAAATGCCGGAAATGGATGGTATTGCGTTCCTGAAAGCGGTTAGTCAGAATGACCCCGATTGCATGCGAATCATGCTTACCGGATATGCTGATCAGTCATCCGCCATGGAAGCGATCAACGAAGGTAAGGTATTCCGATTTCTAAACAAACCGTCATCGGTCAATGAGCTTTCAACCGCTATCGAC
>JARRNW010000064.1:0-13936 GCA_037384565.1 Candidatus Thiodiazotropha sp. | reverse complement strand
CATCAATGATGCGGTTCGCACCGCTCACCACATCCTACGTAATAGGTTCTTGGCCCCATGTTGCGTTGCGAAGCAAAGGTGGCCGCTTGCTCTTGAAGGAAACCAAGATGCCGTTTCGCTACCTTGAAATAGTGGTTTTGTTGTTTGTTTTTGAATATAAACATTTTAGCATTTGCGAGGCAGGTTTGCTCGGTAATTCAATATGTTATACGTTAGGTTTTACTAAGTTTGAACTCCGAAACTTGAGTTAGTAATTAGGACGAATCCCAGACCATTCCGCGTCCGTTAGGTCCGCTTGCGGGCGAACGTCGTATCGATCGTGAGAGGGACGGTGCCTGTTTTCATTCGGATTGGCAATTAACCTTACACTTTGTGGCGCTAATTATCTCTGAGTACCCCCTTCCACGGGCAGGACTGTAATATAACTTTTCATTGTCCGATTATATTGAAAAGTAAGTTTGCATTTTTGTGATGATGTCACTTAGGTGATCCGGAAAAATACCCTTTAAAAACATAACGTTGACGCGTGCTTTGCGATTGGCACAGGCCTTGCTGTTCTGGCCGTACAGTGTTCAGTAGCAAATTGGAGCCATCCGGATGCCTCATTCAACTCCTTTGGATACCGGGGATCGGTCAGCCCATGTTTTGATACTGGGTATTGGCAATGTCCTGTGGGCCGACGAAGGCTTCGGCGTGCGCGCCCTGGAAGCCCTCAAGCGCGAGTACCGGTTTCCCGACAACGTGACCCTGCTCGATGGGGGTACCCAGGGCATCTACCTGGTACAGAACATCCGCGAGGCGGATATCCTGGTAGTGTTCGACGCGGTGGACTATGGGCTGCCTGGCGGCAGTCTCAAGCGAGTCGAAGGGGACGAGGTGCCCAGGTTCCTCGGCTGTAAAAAGGTCAGCCTGCACCAGACCGGTTTTCAGGAGGTGCTGGCGATGGCGCAGATGATGGGGGACTACCCGAAACATCTGCTGCTCATCGGCGTACAGCCGGTGGAACTCGAGGACTATGGCGGCAGCCTGCGTCCCGCGGTCAAGGCGCAGATACCGCCCGCGATTGAATTGGCCCTGAACTATCTGGCGCAACACGGCATCCGGGCGGAACGCCGTAGCGCGCCGCTCGAATCGGACCCTGCGGCGGGGGCCATTTCCGATATCCACCGTTATGAGGGCGAGCGTCCCGATCCGCTTCAGGCCTGCCGCATGGGTGATGGCCGGGTGCTTTACTCTGGTGATTACCAGCTGGCCTACCGTCCCGCCGAGTTTGAAGGGGTCAGCGTGCCGGTGGATCAGCACCTGAACAAATATCGGGATGGGGACTGAGCCGTGTGCATCGGTATTCCCATGCGGGTCATCGACTGCTTTCCCGGCTACGCCCTGTGCGAGACCCATGACGGGGTGAGCTATCGCATCGACACCTTGCTGCTGGGCGACCAGATTCCGGGCACCTGGCTGCTGACCTTCCTCGAAACCGCTCGGGAGGTGATCAGCGAAAAACACGCCGCCCAGGTACATGCCGCGTTACAGGCAGTGGAGTTGGCGATGCAGGGTGAGACCCATATCGAACATCTGTTTCAAGATCTGATCGACCGGGAACCCAGCCTGCCGGAGTTTCTGCGCCCCACGCCCCCGTCATCCGACAAAGGAGCCTGAGATCATGCCATCCCCCCAAATCCGTCGCCTCACCGAACGGCACCACTACCCGGTGTTGAGCGAAGCGACCCTCGACCGGTTTGCCCGGGAGCAGGAGTCTCTGGTGCTGTTTTTCAGTGAAGATCCGCTCAAGTTCCCTGAGAGTAACGACGTGGCCATGGTTTTACCGGAACTGGTCAGGGCGTTTGCCGGACGGCTGCAGGCGGCACTGATCGAACCCAACGCCCAGCATCGCCTGCAGAGCCGCTTCGGATTCAATCAATGGCCCGCCCTGGTGTTTCTGCGCCGGGGCGAATACCTTGGCGCGATCACCCAGATCCAGAACTGGGAAGACTATCTGCGGGAGATCGATCGTCTGCTGCAGTCCGATCCGGTACCGGCGCCATCCTTTCCGATTCCGGTGGTTGCCGATAATCGTCCTCTCACCCATCAGGAGTCTTCCCATGAATGAGTACCCCCTGAGCAGTGGGCCGGGCAGTCAGCCCAGTGAACGCGATGGTGCTGAGCTGGAGATCCTGCAGATGCCCTCGGGAATGGCGACCTATGCCCAGCCCTACCTGCCGGAACCGGAAGAGGTGGTGGGACTGGACCAGGGGCTCTCCCTGTTGCGGCAACTGTGCCGGCAGTTACAGGCGTTTCACAGCGAAGCGCCCCCCGATCCGATCGACCTGGGGGGGCTCGACCAGGCCAACCGGACTCTGATGGATCAGGTGCTGGGCGAGGGGGAGGTGAGCATCGTCCTGGATGGGGCGGAACGCGCCTGTATCCAGGAGTCGGTCCTGGCCGGTGTGTGGCGGCTGCAACAACGGGACGAGGCAGGAAACCTGATCGAAGACCGGATCGAGATTGGCCCCATTCCCCGGGAGGTGGCCTTCCGGACCTTCGACGGGGCCCGGGACCAGGCGGTGTTACCCGAGCCGCTGCCCCCCGGGGTGCTCAATGCCCCCCCGCTGTTTGCCGAGATCAATGAGTACTGCTGCAACTACCAGCAGGGTGATCCCAGTCACGTGATCAACCTGACCCTGTTGCCCCAGACCGAGGAGGACCTGGGCTTTCTGCAGCAGCAACTGGGACCCGGCCGGGTATGTATCCTCTCCCGGGGTTATGGCAACTGCCGCATCAGCAGCAGCGGCACCCGGAATGTCTGGTGGGTGCAGTATTTCAACTCCCAGGACCGCAACATCCTCAACTCCCTGGAGATCACCGGGGTACCCAGCGTCGCCTGTGCCGCGCCTGAGGACCTGGCCGACAGTGCCGAGCGCCTGGCGGAGATCCTGGAGATCTACGGGTGAGTGCGGAGGCCTTTTTCAGCGGTTCCTACGGGGGCGACAACAGTCGGATCAGTGACACCACCCGGCTGGAGTGCAAGATCTGTTGGCATGTCTACGATCCCGCCGAGGGAGACGACTACTGGCAGATCCCCCCGGGGACCCCCTTTTCGGCCTTGCCGCCCCATTGGTCCTGTCCGGTGTGCGACGGCAGCAAGGATGACTTTATGGTCATCAGTGAGGCGGAGTGATGGAGGCGATGCAGCATCTGGTCGCGGCCTTTCGCCGCATCGAGCAGACGCGCATGCAGGGGCTGCCGTTTCTCAATCCGGCGCTGCGGATCGAGGCGGTGGGTTTCATCCCCTGGGAGTCGGGCGCCCTGGGGGTGTTGATCACCCCCTGGTTCATGAACCTGGTGCTGCTCCCCGGTACGGCGGACTGGCGGCACCTGCGGGTTGGCAGTAAGGTGAAGCATCGTTTCCCGTCCGGGTGTTACGAGTTCACCCTGGGGGATGAGCCGGGTGTCGGCCGTTATCAGAGTTGCTCCCTGTTCTCACCGATGCACGTCTTCGAAGACCATGCCGCTGCGGTAGCCACGGCGACTGAGGTGATGCGTGGATTGCAGGACGAGGAGAACCGGGAGGGCCTGACCTTGAACGACGCGGAGGTGCGCCGTGCCTGGCAGGGCGCGCCGGAGGAAACGGATGACCCGTCCCTGTCCGACAGACTGGAACAGCCGATCAGTCGACGGGCCTTGTTGCGATTGAACGGTGAACCGGGGCAGTAGCCGGTAAAAAAATATTTTGATAAGTCTGCAAATCAACGCGAATAGACGCTAATGTTGAATATGAGATCGAGTGGCTCATGACTACGGGTAGCCCGAATACCGTGAAGCGCAATCCGGGAGTACTCTTACACGTAGTAATCTTGTGAAGGGTAGTACGCGGACAACAATGAATCTGGAAGGCACGATCACCATCCGCTTGAAGCTGAACGATGAGGGTGTGTCGGATGTGACCATCGAATCCCGCCGCATCCTTCACGCCACCCGGGTGCTGCAAGGGCGAAGCCTGAACGAGGCGGTCCAAATGGTGCCCCATATCTTCACCCTCTGCGCCACGGCCCAGGCGAGTGCCGCGGCCCAGGCAGCGGAGAGGGCGATGGGCCTGGAATTCGAGCCTGAGGTGGCCGGATTACGCCAGGCGCTGGTTGATATGGAGAGTCTGCGCGAGCATCTGTGGCGCATCCTGCTCGACTGGCCCGGTCTTTACGGCGCTGAGCCGCAGCGGGCGCCCATGGCGGAAGTAATGCGCCTGGCGGGGGCCTATCGTGGGGCTCTGACAGGAGAGCAGGATCCGTTTCGCCCGGGTGCCGAGGCGATTCCGGTCGACGCGGAACAGGCCGACCGACTGCTGACGCAGATGGGTGAAAGACTGGTGTATTCGGTCTATGCCCAGCCGGTGGCGGAGTGGTTGAGACTTGCCCATGAGGAGGCTCTGGAAGGTTGGGCCATGGGTGGCGAGAGCGTCGCCGCGGGGCTGGTGCGCCAACTGCTGGAGGATGGCTGGGCCGGCAGCGGCGCCTGCGGGGTTGAGGCACTGCCCGAGTTGGAGGCCGAGCCCCTGGCCCAGGCGATGACCCGGGATGGGTTCATCGAACAACCACACTGGGACGATCGATGTTTCGAGACCGGATGTCTGACTCGCAACAACAGTCCCCTGCTGGAGCGGTTGCGGCAGCGCTACGGCAACGGGCTGCTGACCCGGACCCTGGCGCGCCTCACCGAAGTGGCGCGTTTGTGGCAGGGGCTGGTCTCGGGTAATCGCGAGGCGCAACCCCCGCAGGTCTTTACCGGTGATACCCTCGGTATCGGTCAGGTGGAGGCCGCCCGGGGACGGCTGGTGCATCGGATTGGGCTGGTGGACGGGCAGGTAAGCGACTACCGGATTCTGGCGCCCACCGAATGGAATTTTCATCCCCGGGGGGTGGTGGCTCAGGCCCTGTCCGGCTTGCGCGGGGATGCCAAGGCGATCGAGGGACAGACCCGTCTGTTGATTAACGCGGTCGACCCTTGTGTCGCCTATGAACTGAACCTGGATATGGCAGATGCATGAGATGTCGTTGTGCGAAAGCGTGATTCAGATCCTGCAGGACAACGCGGTCAGTCAGGGTTTCAAACGGGTCAAAACCGTGTGGCTGGAGATCGGCGAGCTGTCCGGCGTGGAGGTAGAGGCGATGCGCTTCGGTTTCGAGGTGGTGAGTCGCGGCACCCTGGCCGATCAGGCCGCCCTGGAAATCATCGAGTCCCCCGGCACCGCCTGGTGCATGCAGTGCGGCAAGAGTGTACGGGTGCGACAACGCTTTGATGCCTGTCCGGAGTGCGGCAGCTATCAACTACAGATCAACGGTGGTGAAGAAATGCGAATCAAAGAACTGGAGGTGGAGTGATGTGTACCGTATGCGGTTGTGGTGAAGGCGAAACAACCCTCGAAGGCCAGGAGCATCGCCATGACGAGGGGCACGAGCATCACCATCATCATCACGATCATGACCATGACCACACCCATGACCATGGCGGTCATGTTCACTCCCACGACCATACACACGATTATGGACAGGGACCGGCCCATGCCCACGCCCCGGGCCTGAGCCAGGCGAGGATGGTGCAGATCGAAGAGGACATCCTCGGCAAGAACAACGAATACGCCGCCGCCAACCGGCGCTGGCTTGCCCAGCGGGCGATCCTGGCCCTGAATCTGGTCTCCAGTCCGGGTTCGGGCAAAACCAGCCTGCTGACCCGGACCCTGGAAGATCTCAAAGAGCGCTATCCCCTGGCGGTGATCGAGGGCGATCAGCAGACCAGCAACGACGCCGAGCGCATCCGCGCCAGCGGCGCCACCGCCCTGCAGATCAACACCGGCAAGGGCTGTCACCTGGACGCGCACATGGTCGGGCATGCCCTGGAGCATCTCAATCCCCATAATGAAGGCATTCTGTTTATCGAAAACGTGGGCAACCTGGTGTGTCCCGCCGCCTTCGACCTGGGCGAGGCGCACAAGGTGGTGATCCTCTCGGTTACCGAGGGCGAGGACAAACCGATCAAATATCCGGACATGTTTCATGCGGCGGACCTGATGCTGCTCAACAAGATCGACCTGTTGCCCTACCTGCAGTTCGATGTGGATCGCTGTATCGAATACGCGCGACGGGTCAATCCCGCCATCAAGGTGCTGAAGGTCTCCGCCACCACCGGAGAGGGCATGGAGGGCTGGTACCGCTGGCTCGACGCCACCCGGCAACTGGCCAGCATCGGGCAATAGCCATGTGTCTTGCGATTCCTGCATTGGTGACCGGGATCAGCGAGGATGGCTCGATGGCCACGATCAGTCTCGACGGTGTACAGAAGGAGATCTCCCTGGCCCTGGTAGAAGGCGTAGAAACCGGAGACTACGTACTGGTGCATGTGGGGTACGCCCTCAACCGGGTGAGTCCCGAAGAGGCGGAGCGTACCCTGCGGATCTTCGCTGAAGGCGGCATGCTGGGAGAGAAGCCTTGAAGTACGTCGACGAATTCCGTGATCAGGTACTGGCCCGCAAACTGGCCGGGGACATCGCCGCCGAGGCGCGGGGGGACCGCCACTATCGGTTGATGGAGTTCTGCGGTGGCCACACCCATGCGATCTTCCGCTACGGGGTTCAGGACCTGACGCCGCCCAATGTGGAGTTCGTCCACGGTCCCGGTTGTCCGGTCTGCGTGTTGCCCATCGGACGTATCGACAACGCCATCCAACTGGTGCAGCAGCACGATGTGATTCTCTGCAGTTACGCCGACCTGTTGCGGGTGCCCGCCAGCCAGCGCATGAGCCTGCTCAAACTGAAGGCTGCCGGCGGGGATGTGCGCATGGTCTATTCCACCCAGGATGCCCTGAGCGTTGCGCGGCAGAATCCGCACCGGCCGGTGGTGTTCTTCGCCATCGGCTTCGAGACCACCACACCGCCAACCGCGGTGGCGTTGCTGCAGGCCCGGGCGGAAGGGTTGAAGAATTTCAGCGTGTTCTGCAACCACGTGCTGACCCCGGCGGCCCTGACCGCGATCCTGGAATCCGGAGAGGTCTCCATCGACGGCTTCTTCGGTCCCTCCCATGTGAGTTCGGTGATTGGCAGCCGGCCTTACGAGTACTTCGCCGATCACTATGAGAAACCGGTGGTGATCGCCGGCTTCGAGCCCCTCGATATCATGCAGTCGGCGCTGATGCTGATCCGTCAGTTGAACCAAGCACGGCATGTGGTGGAGAACGAATACATCCGCGCGGTCAGCCGCGATGGCAACCAGAAGGCCCAGGCCCTGGTGGATCAGGTACTGGAGCTGCGGGATCAATTCGAATGGCGTGGTCTGGGTCTGGTGCCTGATAGCGCACTGAAGATTCGTGCCGAATACGCCGAGTTCGACGCGGAACAGCGCTACCCGGTCCCGGCGATCAGCGCCTCGGACGTCAAGGGTTGCGAATGCCCCAGCATCCTGCGGGGCCGGAAACGGCCCACCGACTGCAAACTGTTCGGTACCGTGTGTACCCCGGAAAACCCGATGGGTTCCTGCATGGTCTCCTCCGAAGGAGCCTGTGCCGCCTATTGGAGCTATGGGCGTTTTCGCCAGCCTGAACAGCGGGCGGGATGAATTGTTAGTTTTGAGTGGGTGGTGTGCGCTTTGCGCACGTTGTTTTGAGTCCCCCTCTCCCTGGCCCTCTCCCGCGAGGGCAGAGGGGGAATCTAAAAACATGAGCGAAGCGAATTCGTAAAAAAACAAGAACCGCAGTTCAACCATGACACCTCGGCTGAATGAGCGTGGTTTTAAAACAAGTACCTTTGGGTGATCGGAGTTTGGAGAGCATGAGACACACTGTCCTATTCGGGTTAGGCAATAAACAGACTGGGTGCCTAGAGCGAACCGCCTTGAGCCAGATATACGGCGTTGCCTTTGCCGCCGAACACCCAATCTGTTCGGATTCGATATGCTCGAAAACACAGGTGGAATATGTCGGTTAATCGTCGCTTCGGCCAGCGCCTCAACACCCGCAACGGCAGCGTCGATATGAGTCACGGCAGCGGCGGTCGCGCCATGGCCCAGCTCATCGACGAGCTGTTCGTCAAACATCTGGACAATGAACTGCTACGCCAGGGCAACGACCAGGCCAGCTTTCCGGTGGCTTCCGGACGTATGGTGATGAGCACCGACGGCCATGTGATCTCACCCCTGTTCTTTCCCGGCGGCGACATCGGCTCCCTGGCGGTGCACGGCACCATCAACGACGTCTGCATGTCCGGCGCGAAACCCCTCTACCTCTCCGCCGGTTTCATCCTCGAAGAGGGCTTTCCCCTGGCCGACCTGGAACGTATCGTCATGAGTATGGGCCGGGCTGCCGCCGCTGCCGGGGTGCCGGTGGTCACCGGTGATACCAAGGTGGTGGAGAAGGGCAAGGGCGACGGGGTATTCATCACTACCACCGGGGTCGGGGTGGTGCCGGAGGGGGTGAATATCTCCGGCGACCGGGCCCGGCCGGGGGATGCGATCCTGCTCAGCGGAAGCATCGGCGATCACGGGGTGGCGATCATGGCCAGCCGTGAAAACCTGAGCTTCGAGACCACAGTGGAATCCGACTCCGCCGCGCTGCATACCCTGGTGGCGACGATGGTCGAGGCGGTGCCCTCAATCCACTGCCTGCGGGATCCGACCCGAGGCGGACTGGCGACCACCCTCAATGAACTGGCCCAGCAATCCGGTGTCGGTATGCGTCTTGACGAAAACACCATCCCGGTAAAACCTCAAGTGGCCGCCGCCTGCGAATTGCTGGGGCTCGATCCCCTCTATGTGGCTAACGAAGGCAAGCTGATCGGCATCTGTCCCGGAGATCAGGCTGAAGCAGTGCTTGAAGCAATGCGCCGCCATCCCCAGGGACAGGATGCGGCGATCATCGGTGAGGTCACCGACGACCCCCACGGATTCATCGAGATGCGCACCCGTTTCGGCGGCAACCGGGTCGTCGACTGGCTGGCTGGCGAACAGTTGCCAAGAATATGTTGAGTCGAGCGTGATGATCCACCGGGCATTTCACAACACCGTAGCCTTAGTGGAGCGTGGCGTAATTCGGGAAGTTAAGTATTGGAAATGAATAATGGATACCACAGAATTTACAGTACTTAGAAAGTATGAGTCAAAGGTTAATGTGCTTTCCTCTGACAAAAACAATGAATGATGAAAAAACCATCCAGAACAATGCCAAAGTATGTTGAAAAGCCAAGCGGTTTTTCGGGCAAACTGATACTGGTTGCACTTGTTTGTCTTGTGGCATGGTTGATGTGGACGTATCCACTCACATTGGCAATGATACCTATAGTCATGATCCTTGAGGTTAGAGACAGAATGTTTCGAAAAAAACATTTCGAGAATCTGCTGAAGGATCGTGAGGCCGATTCAATAGGCACTTTTTCGCGTCATTTTGAATTTCGGAAGATCGATACCTGGGTCATCAGGGCGGTATACGAGCAGTTGCAGGCATACATGACACCGGTAAGGAAATCCTTCCCGATTCGTCCAGATGATGATGTGTTTAAGGATTTGCTCATCGATGATGAAGATTTCGACTTAGATATTATTGAGGAAATTGCAGAGAGAACCGGGCGATCATTAGAGCATATTGAGTCCAATCCTTACTATGGTAAGGCTAGTGTTGTGGAAAACCTGGTTTACTTTTTTAACGAGCAGCCAGAAGTCAATCCAACATGAACACACTACCCACCCTGCTGGTGGTGGACGACGAAGTCCGCAGCCTGGAGACCCTCAAACGCATCCTCGAGGATGACTTCGAGGTCATGACCGCGGAGAACACCGAGCGGGCCGAGGCGATCCTGGAATCCGAGTGGGTTCAGATCATCCTCTGCGATCAACGCATGCCGGATACCACCGGGGTGGAGTTTCTCAAGCGGGTGCGGGAGCGCTGGCCCGATGTGATCCGCATGATCATCTCCGGTTACACCGATTCGGAGGACATCATCAGCGCGATCAACGAGGCGGGTATCTACCACTACGTGACCAAGCCCTGGCATCCTGAAAGCCTGTTGCTGATGCTGAAAAACGCCACCCGTTTGTATGAACTGCAACGTCAGAACGAAGCCCTTTCCATCGAGTTGAAGATGATGCCCGAACAACTCGACGAAGCGATGAGTCAAAAGCGCAACCGGTTGCGGGAAAACTTCCAGTGCGAGGACGGTATCGTGCGCACCGCCGAAAGCTGCATGAACAACGTGTGCGACAAGATCCGCCGGGTGGCTCCCTACGATGTCTCGGTGCTGCTCGCTGGCGAGTCGGGCACCGGCAAGGAGCTGGCGGCCCGGGCCCTGCACTACAACAGCCTGCGCTGGAACCAGCCCTTCGTAGTGGAGAACTGCGGCGCCTTGCCGGATGAACTGTTGGAGAGCGAACTGTTCGGCTACAAGCGGGGTGCTTTCACCGGCGCGGTGGAAGACCGCATCGGCCTGTTCGAACGGGCCAACGGGGGCACCGTGTTCCTCGACGAAATCGGCGAGGTCTCGGCGGCCTTTCAGGTCAAACTGCTGCGGGTGCTGCAGGAAGGCGAGATCCGTCCCCTCGGCAGCGGCCGCACCCGCAACGTGGATGTGCGCATCATCGCCGCCACCAACCGGGACCTGGAAACCGAAGTACGCGAAGGGCGTTTTCGCGAGGATCTCTACTACCGTCTGGCCACAGTGGTTATCCCCCTGCCGCCCCTGCGCCAGCGCAAGGAGGACATCCCCCTGCTGGCCAACACCCTCCTCGAATCGGCGATGAAGAGTCTGGGTAAAAAGGTCAAGGGATTCACCGATGAAGCGATGGCCTGCCTCACGGCTTACACCTGGCCGGGCAATGTGCGGGAGCTGCAAAACGAGGTCTCCCACATGCTGGTGATGGCCAACCACGACGAACTCGGCGCCGACCTGCTCAACAGTCGAATCCTGCAGGCCGCGCCGCGCAACGAGGCTCCGGTGGTGGAACACCTCACCGGTCTGCAGGGCAGTCTCAAGGACCGGGTCGAGGCGCTGGAAGAGCGCATCCTGCGCGAGACCCTGAACCGCGGGCCGCGGACACAATGCCCCCGCGCTTGATTCATCGTGACCTCGTTTCCAGGCTCCGCGTGGGAATCCAGACCATGGGTTCAGCAAACCATTACCTCGTTCCCACGCTCTGCGTGGGAATGCAGACCACGGGTTCGGCAAACCATTCAAGTTAGAGCAGGGCAGGCGGATCCGGGTATGCGTACAAGGCAACAATCTCTATGGTGTATGAATCAATGGACATGAATATCCAATTGCTTACGGAAATAAATAGCGCCTTATGGACTCTGGTCTATTTGGTTGGCAGTGCGGTCTCTCTGTACATCATAAAAACGGTAATTGTTGTATACAGAACGTATAAAAAAATCATCGAAAACAAATTTCAGGAAACTGCAAGCGTATTTTTCGAAAATGGAGATTACAAAGAAGTCGTTCAGTTGTGTGAGAAGCAAATCAACGAAAAGCCAAACGATGCATATGGATACTGGTATATGGGTAAAGCTCAGTTTGAATTGGGTAATTACGAAGTAGCGCTTACCCATTTCAATAAAGCGGCAGAGATCTATCCTAGTTGGGTTAAGGAGTGGGTGCAGCCTTACTACGAGAAAATCGAAAAAGCGAACCAAAATGCAAACAAGTAAGTTCATCAAGTGCTCTTTCGTTCCCGCGCGGAGCCTTTACCTCGTTCCCAGGCTCCGCGTGGGAATGCAGACCACGGGTTTGGCGAACTATCCAGGTTTGAGCAGGGCAGGAAGGCCCCGGTATACATTCCCACGGGGAGCCTGGGAACGAGGTAACCAGAAGCAAATGGACAAGGTTAACCCATGACCGACAACGATCTTCTCAATCCCCCCGCCAGTCTGCTCATGAAGGCCGGTGTGGGCGGTTCCCTGGAACTGGACGCCGGCTCCGAGAACGCCTGGATCGAAGTGATCCGCAAGATGGATTCGGTTTATGCGGATCTGGTCCACTACCAGATCGAACTGGAGCAGAAAAACGCCGCCCTGGAACTCGCTCAGCAGTTCATCGACAGCGTGCTTTCATCGATGACCGACGTGCTTATCGTGTGCGATACCGGTAGTCGCGTCCAACAGGTCAACGCGGCGTTGGAGAAACTCACAGGTATTCCCGCCAGCGAGTTCATCGGCAAACCCCTGGTCGAGGTCTTCGGCGACGACTCACGCAGCAAACTGCAGCACTTCCCGGAACGCCTGGGTAGCCACTCCCTGATCGACTGCGAGGTCAATCTGCGCTGCGCCGACGGCAGCAATGCCCCCTTGGCGATGAACTGCTCATCGCGCTACAACAACAGCGGCGGACTGGTGGGGATGGTGCTCATCGGCCGCCCGGTCGGCGAACTAAGGCGCGCCTATGACGATCTTAACCAGGCCCATCACGAACTCAAACAGGCTCAGCAGCAACTGGTGCAATCAGAGAAGATGGCCTCCCTGGGCCGCCTGGTGGCGGGAGTCGCCCACGAACTCAACAACCCGATCAGCTTCGTCTTCGGCAACATGCATGCCCTCAAACGCTATGGGGAGCGTCTCACCCGCTACCTGGAGCGGGTGGAGCAAGAGACCGATTCACCGGCCCTGCGCCAGCTTCACGAAGAGCTACGCATCGGCCGTATACTCGACGACATCGAACCGCTGATCGACGGCACCCTGGAGGGGGCCGAGCGGGTCAGCGACATCGTTCAGGACCTGCGCCGCTACTCCGGTGGCCAACGCGAGGAGCCGGCCCTGTTCGACCTGCCCGCAGCGATCCGCAAGGCCGTGCAGTGGGTGATCAAGGCCGAGCGAATCAAGCCCGAAGTGCACTACACCCTGCCGTCGAAACTGAAATACCTGGGACGCAAGGGGCAGCTCCATCAAATCCTCATCAACCTGGTGCAGAACGCCGCCGACGCCATGGAAAAGAGGGCACAGCAGCTCGATGTGGTCTGCCAAACGAATGCTGCGGGACAGATCGAAATCCGCATCCGCGACTACGGCCCCGGTATACCCGAAAAGCACCTCCCGCATCTGTTCGACCCCTTCTACACCAGCAAGCCGGTGGGGCAGGGCACCGGGCTCGGGCTCTACATCAGCTACGGTCTGGCCGAGGAGATGCGCGGCAACCTGCGCGCGCGCAACCACCCCGAAGGGGGCGCCGAGTTCATCCTCGAGCTGCCCCGGGAGGGGGCTGACGAGGCTGGCGCGGGGGGTGGTCAATGACCCGGCGCACCCTGCTGTGGCTGCAATCCGGGGGCTGTGGTGGCTGCTCCCTCTCCCTGTTCAACGCCGAAGCGCCGAACCTGCTTACCGCCCTGGAGAGCGCCGGTATCGAGCTGTTGTGGCACCCGAGCCTGAGCGAAGAGAGCGGAACCGAACTGCACGCCATTCTGCGGCGCATCCTCGACGACGAGCTGACCCTCGATCTGTTCTGTCTGGAAGGTTCGGTCATTCAGGGTCCCAACGGCACCGGCCTGTTCCACCGCCAGACGGGTAGCAATCGGCCGATGCGCGACCTGATCCGGGAACTGGCGCTCAAGGCCCGTCAGGTGATCGCCGTCGGCAGTTGCGCGGCGTTCGGCGGCATGACCGCTGCTGGCGACAACCCCAGTCAAGCCTGTGGTCTGCAATACGACGGCCCTGAGCCCGGTGGTCTGCTGGGCGATGGCTACCGCTCGCCCCGGGAGCTGCCGGTCATCAACATCGCCGGCTGCCCGACCCATCCCAACTGGGTGCTGCAGACCCTGCTTCAACTGGCCCTCGACGAGACCGAATCCCCAGCCCTCGACGAACTCAACCGTCCCCGCAGCTACACCGACCACCTGGTGCATCACGGTTGTCCGCGCAACGAGTACTACGAGTTCAAGGCGAGTGCCGAGAAACACTCCGACCTGGGCTGCATGATGGAACA
>JARRNW010000063.1:0-11226 GCA_037384565.1 Candidatus Thiodiazotropha sp. | reverse complement strand
GATGAATCAGGTAGTCTCCCGCATCGTTGGCCAGCAGAGTCTTTAGATCCTGTGGAATCTCGGTACTGATCAGATTGAACAGGTTATTCAGGTCGACATTGATGACAACTGTACCAAACGGGGAGCCGTTTTGTCTCCTGATCGGTGTGGCGATCCGTATGGTGGGTTTGCCAAAACCATAATGTGCGCCTTGTTCTTGGTTGAGGCTGATTCGGGAAACATAGAACTGACCGGGTTGCAAGCGCAATGTTTCAAAAAAATAGGGAAGGTATCCCTTTTCCTGTAAGTCGCTACCTGTGATAATCTCAATCTCGCCTTTTTTTCCGCCTTTCCGGTCAACCCTGACCAACTCTTTTCCATAATTATCGATGCCTATTAATCTGATTTGCGAATAGGCACTCCGCGTTTCCAGCAATCCTGAAAATATATCGGCAAGCTGTTTTTTACGGGCTGGCAAACGCGGAGAATCCACAGACGTTTTGCAAATCAGCTGCAGCAATGGAAGGGATGCAATGAATTCAACATCGGCGGAAATATTTGCAAGCGAACCGCTAAATCGTTGCGCCAATACCTGGGTAGCAGTGAGTAGCTTTTCCTGGGAGGATTTAATCAGCAATTCGCGGCTACGTTCATACACATAATAGCCGGTAAGCGCTGTGGATACTGTACCCAGTAAGGCCAGCCAGACTCCCAGTTTTATGCCTACGCTTAATCGCATATTTGATTAAAAAGCTTCGAAGGGTTGGCCAGAAAGTATCTTGTCCCACAACGCCTTTCGTTGGGCTGGATTTTCCAGAGGTTCCAGCCAAAGAATCTTGTCGCTGGTTTTGCTATCAGGAAAGGGTGTGATGGTATTGGCTAGGCCGTGGGCACTGGTCAGGTGCTCGCTGACCGGTTTCTCCAGCATATAATTTATCCAGCTTTCTGCGATCACGCGGTTCTTCGCTGCGTTAGAAATGGCCCAGCAATCCAGCCATGCAAGCGCTCCTTCTCGGGGAATAACGTAACCGATATCGGCACCCGCATCTCTAAGAGCCTTCACTTGTTGCGTACCATAGTTGGCAAAAACCAGCGCAATGTCATATTGTTTGAACCACTGTGTAGCTTCGTCAGCCATCGTATAGAACGTCAACACATTTCGCCGCAGCTTGATCAGTATTTTAGTAGCTTCGTTCAGTTCGGTGGGTGACATTTTGAATGGATTATCTACACCCATCAACAAGCCCGCCAAAGTAAAGTTATGGTTGCTCGTGTTGAACGCCAGCACGCGTCCACGATACTCGGGAGCCCACATAGCAGCGATCGAATGAGGGGGTGTCTTGACCAGATTGCGATTGTATATAAGGCCCATTTCGGAATAGGTATAGGGGACGGCGTAAGTCTTACCGTCGTGGACGATACCTGTGATCTTTGAGTAATCCTGGAAGCGCGGTAGTTGTTGCGCATGATTGCTGATGTTGTCCATGCTGATTGGAATGCTTAGCCCAAGGTCGATGTAGCGTTGCAACTCGGCAGTGTTAACGGCAAACACATCGTAATTACCGCCATCGTCGTTGAGTTTTTCCCAGAGGTCGTCGTCGGAATCCGTATAAGTGACCTCGACAGATACGCCTGTACGATTTTCAAATATCGCAACGATTTCGGGGTCGGCATATCCGTCCCATGCAAGTACGCGTAGCACTTCTTGCGCCAACACTGGCGGAGATGCTGCCAGCACGAACACAGATGATGAAAACAAAACTAAACGCCTGATCGCTATAAGAAAAAACATCAGCGGTTATGATTCGTTAAAAAGGAAAAGACAGGTATTTGACTACCCATAATCATAGAGTATAGAGGATTGATATCCTTCTACATAAAAATAATCCTCTGTAAATAACTCTACTATTCGATCCGTATGGTATTTACTAATGCCAACAATCAATTGTTAACCCTGAGTATGCTGGGATCAATAAGGCTGGACGGTGTGATATTTCCGGAGCCCATCATTTGATTCGTAAACGGCGCATTCATGCGCAGCTTATCCGGCATACGCGGGACTGATAAAACTGTGAGAATCGTCTTAAGTATGTCCCATTCCTTCCGAATCCTAGCGAGTGCAAAAAGCTTTCGCACCATATTGGTGCAATAGTATGAGGCGCTGTTCTGTCCCTGATCTCACCAGGCTAAACACAGATATATCACAGTGAATTGCCCCCGCGGTTAGGCGAAATCGACAGGATTGTGTTTATTGGAGATCAACATACTTTGGGAGAGGGCTATCAACAGAACAGCTAGCACTTTATAAGCTACACTTGAATACTGGTCTCATTTGTGACGATATCCACCTCTACCACGAATCAGCCAAGATGGTGGCATTAGAATGCACGGATAGTCACCGTTAGATCTTTTTATAGATCTTAGGTCTTTATAAAAGCTAAGATTTCATTTACTAAATCATCTGGTTTCTCTTCAATGACCAAATGGCCTGAATCATCAATAATACGAAGAACAGAACTCGGTATCATTTTGTGAAGTTCTTTCCCTCGCTCCAAAGGTATCCAGCTGTCTTCCCGTCCCCACAGAATCAGGGTGGCCGTGGTGATTTTATGATAAAGCGCTTGAACTTCGTCGGTATATTTGGATTCCGCCTGAGCGATTTGGCGATAGAATGCTGCCTTCCCCTGCACGCCGAGCCACGGCGAAACAATACCGTTCAATGTCACTTCATCAAGCGGTCTATAGGCGGCTGTTTGCACATAAGCTCGGACTATCGCTTCATGAATATATTCCGGTAATCCCGCGAAAGCGGATTCATGAATATTCACATGTCGGAAAAATGGTGAGCCCCAAGGAGAAACTGCCACCGGATCAATCAGAATTATTTTTTTAAATGTTCGATTATTTAGTAAGTGAACTCTTAGTGTAGTTGCACCACCAAAATCATGACCAACAATAATCGGGTTATCCAACTCCCAAAAATCAAGCAAATCATTTAGAAGTTCATTTTGAACACCTAATGAAACATCACCTTCCATTTTGCTCGACTGACCGTAGCCCAGCAGATCAAAAAAGTATATTTTGTAATCTCTGGACAAGTATTGGATTAAGTGGCGTAGATTAAATGATGACCAAGGGGTGCCATGTACAAGTACCATTGGTGGTCCATCACCCATCGTCCCATATCGAACATTCCGCCCTTTGAAATCATAAGATCGGGTAAGATTCCAATCATTCAAGATTGATCTCCTTCGCAACATAATGTTTCGCTTAACCGGGCCGCACAAAGCTGTACCGTTCCTGCCATGTTTTCGGGTAATATTTCTTGAGCTGCCATTCGAATTCCTTTCGGGCCTTTTCATTGCCATCGTGGAAATCCTCGAAAAAGTACCGTGACCAAACGAAGGGGCCCTGATAAGACTCGCCTTCATGCGTTTCTGATATCCAAAACGCTGGTTCTTCATGGTCCTTTACCCTAAAGCAAGAAATTTCGTATAGAACAGGGTCATTGCCATAAGGTTGTGATTCGGGATCAGTCAGAACTCTGTAGAAGCCGCCCTCAACGGCCAATACCTCGTATTCTTGTCCGGGTGTTAGATGGAGCTTTGCGCCTTCCGAGTCATGTGTTGTAATTGGAGTGACGATCATTTCTTAAGCTAACGTGGCGTTCGCCGGGTTGTCCGGTGTAACGTCTGGTTAGAGCAACCCAATAGACCTAGCAAACCAACGGGTAACAACAAAATCCATTGTGGTAATTTCAATAGCATTGAAACTCCAGAGTGTAGCAAAGCTACCGCAACAAATACGAATCCAAAGCAAAGCCACGTGAATGAAACAAATTTGACCATATTTCTTGATGAATCTGCGAGATTATCGAACGCGGAAACAAAGAATGCGACCGCAGATAACGATAATGTAACAGAGACTAAATGCCAGCATGTATATAGAAGTAGCCTTACCTCTTGTGGTAATGCAGATTGAAGCAAAGGCTTTTGAATTTCAGGCGTACCGACAAAAATATGAACCGCTGCCGTGAATGCCGCAAGAATAGCAGTAAATAATAGAGTTCGATTCATAGCCAATTTAAAGCGCAACGCCGCAATTTACCGGAGGAAAAAGCAAAGTGAGGAACGACTGGCGTTATTTGCCGCCCGTTTGAATTTACCTTGTTGAATGAATCCGCCTCGCGTAAAAACGGATATTCAGCTACTACAACAAGAAGGATATCCTATAAACAAAGCACCGGACTATCCAGGCACCCATATATACGGTCTAATCTTCCGTTGTAAGGATCTTTTCCGCGCAACTAGATGCGGCGTCCACAGCGAGAAATACAGTGGTAGCATGTAGTTTCTTGAAGACTGATCAGTCTTTAGCGGGCGGTGGTCATCCTAACATCCTGGGGCATTCCGTAATTGATGCATAATCAGATTATCGCATGTCTGTGGGTTTGTCGAGTATTTCAGGTGCGAGCGCGTCATCGCAACCCTTATAAATTCGGGGGCGTGGTCACGATATGTCGTACTCACTAATCGGTTGAGTGCGGTGGGGCTCTACGGCGACTGTTTGTACTTCCTTAGAGTGGGGGTCCGGATGCATTTTGTCAGGATAGATGTTGCCTGAATTAAGCCGGAAGGCCAGGAAAGCAGCGCAAGCGCGCGGATACAGCCGTAAATCCTGAGTGTTGAATCATATCGAGGTCGGATAGACGGATATTTCAAGCGAGCCAAGGCTCCAGTGCCCAGTCGTGATAAACAGGGTTGTTACGGTTATTCTCCTTATATTTAACCCAACAAGATCTCAGCAAAAAACGGGCGGCTAAAAAGACAATCTCGCAGCGTATTCTTAAATCGAATATAAAAGACAAGCGTTAAGAAATCCGTGTCAACCAGGAAGAAGGTGATGACGAAAGATAAGATTACTTAGGCTAAAAAGTCTGTCGGAAAAACGCCACCAAGAAGTCATTGCAAAAGCAGAAGGTGGTAAACAAAGAAGGCTGAAAAAACTACAGTAATAAAACGATAAGTACCTATGATAACCAAAATAGTGTAGGATTATTATTTTAACAACATTTTTTTAAATAACCTGGGTAGGTTGTTGCAGACATTAGGAATGTGGAAGAAGTAAAATAGGATATTATATGAATGCTGTCTCAAAATGGTGGAATCCTGTCATCCACCTCCGGGTGGATTGGCACTTGCTTAGTAGGAAGTTATTGCCTAATAAGAAAATCCGAGAGAGGTACTCTCCCATTCTAGTGGAGCATGGCCCAACTCTACCGTCCACTTCGAAGCGTAGGGTGGGGCTCTGTCCTGCCATGTCTCACTTAAAAGCAATTCACATTCCCTTTTCAGCGTTATGTAAGCGTTGTTCGCCTCAGAGTACGACTATTTTTCTGCTAGTTACGCTATTGCTGGCAGGGTGTAACGGTGGCAGTGGCGATAGCGGTAATCCCAATACAGAAAACAGTAGTGACAACTTGGGGAACTATCTCTTCTATTCCGGCAGTCAGGTTTCTACCGGTAAGCTCTTTGCAGTAGACCCTGAGATGCCCTCTGCGCCAATTGTGATTGAGGCCGGTAACGATATTGTTGGGGCGGGCGATGATTTTATGTTGGAGATATATAGTTTTAATAAGGGTAACTACGATAGCCGTACAGAACTCGTTTCAGACTATATCCTTGATACGCTGGTATACGCTAAGACCGATGGCAGGTTTTATAAGGTCAGCGCAAGCAGGGGTGGAGATTTGATGCCAGTGCAGATTTCCAATGAGGCTGATGCTGACCAGTTCTGTATTGGGGGGATTGATTACGTTTTCTTGGCGGAAGACTTTTCTGACTTAAATAAATCACAACTGGTTTACAGTCTTCCCGGAGCGGATGGTGAATGTTGGACGAGCAGCGACAATATCTGGAAGATGATTCGCCTGGGAATGAGCCCGTCCGAAACCCCCATTGACGCATTTCACCCCCTGGTAAATATTAAGAATCTGGATAGTGATGCTTCGCTTAGTGGCTGGTTGGTTTATGACGCAGGGAGCCTGAGAAGATGTGATGAGAACTTCCTAAATTGCAGTGGCAGTCTGGCAGACGAAGTTATACTGGCCGGGGTGGAATATAGCCTTGGACGAAACGATTATCTGCTTGAGATCAACAAGCAGATATTTGTCTATAACGGAGACACCAACACACTTTCGAATGCCGTTTTTACCCTTCCTCAAGGTGAATATATCTACTACTATGCCGTTGATGAAAATAACTTCTATTTTGTGTATTTAAATACAATCTATCGGGCGCCCATTGATGGTAGCTCAGAGGCTTCTGTGATCGGAGAAGAAGTGCTGGGTGATGCGCAAACTATTCACGATTTATCAGTGATGAAAAACAGACTGGTTTATATCAAATCTGCTGCCACTGGGAATGTTGCCGAAATAAAGGCACTGGATAAGGCTGGGGGTACTCCAGTAACCCTTGCAAGCATGGATGGCGCTGCCGATGCCAATATTATTGCGCAAAAAGACCTACAAATATTCTATTTCCAAACGTTAGATGAATCCCAAGAGTATGAATATCGTCCTCTGAATGCTGGAATAATGGATGAGGATGGTAATATCCAATTTGAAGCGCCCGGTGCTGCATGGATTGGGGGGGTTCTATCCACGGAATTGGATTTTGGAAAAAGCAGTCATGAAAACGAACAGTTTAGCAAGTTCATTCTGGGTGAGTTAAGCAATGGGGAGTTCTCTGGGATGTCGCTGTCGGCATTTGAGGTAGCCAGCGGAATGCAATTGATAGATCTTGGATTTGTTCCAAATATTCAGGACTTTAACGAATATTTTTGTAACTCGTATAGTCAAGACAATATGTTGTGCGAGGCGTATCTTGGCCTATCTCCGGGACCCGAGCCGTCAACGGAGTCCTATCAGTCGGACATTTTCTATCTTAATGCATCGATCAACGGTTCGCTGGTGAGGGTGACGGATACCCCTGAGATCTCGGAATCAATTATTTTTCCTTAACTTTTGGGATTAGGAAGAGACTGCGGATTCTAGGTTCAAGTGTTGTGTTTTGGTGCGGTAAGCCGCACCAAGACAGATCTATGTTGGCTGAAAGCACGCTGAAAATCGGTGTCTTTGCATCCAGAGCAAGGCGGGATGTGGTTGGTTTTCTTGAAGCGCTGGCAAAAGCTGATCAGGTGCGCGGTTCTGGTGGATCGCTACCGGTCCGGTCAGAACCTGTCCCACGCAGAGAGTGATGGGTTAGGTCAGCTGGTGTCGAAGTGGTGGGAGCGACTCTCAGACATTAGTTGGTTCATGCGTTGTCTCAATGAATCCGTGGCGCGCTGGGCCAATCAGGAAGATCAGTGTTCTGGTCGAGTAAGGGAGGGACGCTTCGCCCCCCCAGGCCCTGCTGGACGAGAAGGCTTTAGCGGCCTGTCTGGCCTATGTGGATTAGAATCCGGTACGCGCAAAAATGGCTCAAGCCCCGGAATCCTCGGAATACACCTCAATCGCAGAACGCATCGCAGCGGCAAAAACCTGCGGAGAAGTGAGTCAAGCTCAATAGGATGCGGACCAACCTGCGCATCTGCTGTCGTTCGTAGGGAACCCCCGGAAAGAGATGTCCAAGGGTCTGCCTTCAAGATCAAGGATTATCTCTAACTGGTTTACTGGATCAGTCGCATCCTTCGAGAGGACAGACGGGGCTGCGTTGCTCAAGAAAGCCCCCCGTTCCTGGAGCACCTGCAAATCGACCCACAACACTGGCGTTACCTGACGAAGAGTTTTTTGAGTCGATTCAAAGGGCTAGTCAGTACAGCCTTCGCCCTCAAGCGGGCTTGTCAAAATCTTGGGTATTGAAGAAGTCCCGGGATGTCAGTCTGTAAGCAGTTGTTAACATAGTCTAAGTCAAGTTTGGATGTCCTGTTAAACCGCAGGGGTGCCGGGCAACCGGTGTTCCTACTGCGACGAGAGTAGCGCGGCCTCTAGGGTCGACGAGTTTAGAGGCATACTAAAAGTGGCGACTATGGCCGCGGTTAAGTTTCTTTAAGTATTTTGCAGATGTGCGTACATATATAATAAGTGTGTGTGTGTGTGACAAACCTCACCGTAATTAGAACGGTTAAACATATTTAATTTAGCAGCTTAAGTTCTCAACTAACCTGATCGGTTTTGTGACGCAGCTTCAAGAACAAAAGAATTTGATTCCTTAGAATTCATCTGCGCCTTGGGATGTTGAAATCGATGCGTAAGCTCGCATTCGGCATGCTTGGATTTGTGGCGTATGCATTGCACATGACACTTCATGTCGTTTCACGAGCAGATGCGGATGGCTCGAAGCGCATCGTTCATGCGAGGTGCCGCGGATTTGCTCTGATATTCGTGATTCAAGAGAGGACTTGATGTTTCCGAAGGTTCGTCTGACCCATTTTCAGCGACTGACTTTGCTTACCGCTCCTGTTTCCTTCGGTTCGCTTGTCGACTCCTCCCCCGTAAATTCTACAGATCGGTATCGCCAGTCTTGGGCAGTAGCAATCTCCACGGTGATATCGCCTGTCTGGCATCGCAAGCCGGCGCAATCTCGATCCGGATCCCCGTGCCATGTCCAGTACCGGGTGTCTTTGAATCAAGGGTTTTGTGTTTGCGCATGAAGAGGCACGTGAGAACGATGAGTCACAGGCATCAAGTTATCAAGGATGGATTGAGCGCATGGATCGTTTAGTCACTTACTTCGATTCGATTCCCATCGCGATGATTTCTTCATTGTTTGCCTTTTCGCCTTCTGTCTATGCAATAAGTCCCAACAATGCGGCGTTTAGCAGGCGCTATCCCAGTAATGTGAATTTTGACGATACCGTCTATTAGGTGAGCGAGTAAAACAAATCGCACACTGAACCGAAATCTGCATCATAGCCAAACAAACCGAACTATTGGGCAGCCGTGATGCAACACCTTCAGTAACGCCAGGTTCTGAAGCGTAGCCGATGTAACAAGAACATTAATAAGGAAGTGGATCGATGACAATCAACCCATTGAAAACGAAGCGATTGCCCCTGGTTGGCGCCTTCGCGTTGTTAGGTACGCTCGGCGTATCATCCTTGGCACATGCCTACAGCAGTGATCTCAGAGCTTGGCGATCGGCATATCCGAACTCCAGCGTACCCGATAACCTCGATGATGAGTGCCAGCTGTGTCATGCGAGCAAGCTCTCTGAATTCAACGGCTATGGGTGGGACTATCGTAACAGCGGCAGTTTCAGCGACATCGAATCCCTCAACTCCGACGGTGACCCCGCTGGCAAGAGCAACCTCGAGGAGATCAACGGAAACAGCCAGCCGGGCTGGACCGAGGGTGCCAACAACCTGATCAACGGCGGGTCCGTCTCCATGAATGCACAGCCGGCGCAAATCCAGGCCGGCACCATCGATCTGGCCGCAGCGAACCAGCCGCCGATGGTCGATATTGGCGGGCCCTATAACGGTACCGTGAATATGTCGGTAGCGTTCGACGCCTCCAACTCATCGGATGCCGATGGTAGCATCGCCAGCTACGACTGGGACTTTGGCGACGGCAGCATGGGTAGCGGTGCGCAAGCCAGTCATACCTATACCGCCACGGGCACTTATGATGTGACCCTGATCGTCACCGACGATGCAGGCGATAGCACCACCGCCACTACCCAGGTTACCATCGGTGCCGGCAATCAGCCGCCGGTCGCTGATGCCAAAGGTCCTTACAGCAGTCATGTAGACGAGTCGATTCAATTTGACGGCAGCGGGTCGTCCGATGCGGACGGCTCGATCGTCAGCTACGATTGGAACTTTGGCGACGGCACTAGCGGTACAGGTGAAATGCCGACCCACGCATATTCTGCTAAGGGAACCTACAATGTGACCCTGACCGTCACCGATGACGGCGATGCCAAGGACTCCGCCGACACATCGGTGAGTGTCGATCCTGGCAACCAGCCACCAATGGCGGATCCCGCCGGTCCCTATGCCGCGAATGTGTCGGAGACACTGGTATTCGACGGTACCGGCTCAAGCGATTCCGATGGCAGCATCGCCAGCTACGACTGGGACTTCGGCGACGGCACGACAGGCAGCGGGGTTAATCCCGAACACGCCTACGCCACCGCTGGCACCTATAACGTCTCCCTGACAGTTACCGACGACGGTGGATTGACAGCAAGTGGCATGACAACTGCCTCCATAGGAGCCATGACCTCGCAGGCACCGAAAGCGGTAGCCAACGGTCCCTACTCAGGTAGCGTGAACATGGCGTTGACTTTCAGCAGCGACGGCAGCACGGATTCCGACGGGACCATCGTCGCCTACAAATGGGACTTCGGCGATGGCAGCACGGAGGATGGCGACAGCGTCTCGCACATCTATGCGAATGAGGGCAGTTACAACGTCACTCTCACGGTGACTGACGATGATGGCCTTATGGATTCGGATGCCACAACAGCGACGATCGGGTTGGGCAATCTGTCGCCGACGGCCGATGCCAAGGGTCCCTACGAAGGCAAGGTGAACGAGCCTGTGCTGTTCGATGGCAGCGGTTCGACGGATCCTGACGGTTCCATTGTCTCCTACGAGTGGAATTTCGGCGATGGCGCCAGCGAGTCCGGAGCCAAACCTTCCCACAGCTATGCTCAGCCAGGCACCTACAACGTCAGCCTGACCGTCTTTGATGAAAGCGGAGCGATGGATGCGGCTATAACAACCGTCATTGTCACCGCATCTGGCGCTACAAAACATGTCGATCTGCAAGCCGTTATTGAAAACAATACGGTAAAGCTGAGCTGGTCCCTGAGCGACATCACTCCGAGAGGACTTGAGATCTATCGAGATACCGACCCCTACCCGTATGGACGCGGTAGAATCGGTTGGACGAGAAACGGCAGAGAGTTTGTCGACAATAACGTGACGCCAGGCACGACCTACTACTACTGGATCAAGGCAACAGAAGCCGACTGGACTGTGACCAACTCTCAGGCCGTGTCTGCCACCATTCCGACTAGTACGCCAACCCCGAATCCTGAGCCGACACCGACTCCCGAGCCGACACCGACTCCCGAGCCGACACCGACTCCCGAGCCGACTCCGACTCCCGAGCCGACTCCGACTCCCGAGCCGACTCCGACTCCCGAGCCGACTCCGACTCCTGAGCCGACTCCGGCTCCTGAGCCGACTCCGACTCCTGAGCCTACACCGACTCCTGAGCCTACACCGACTCCTGAG
>JARRNW010000062.1:0-18039 GCA_037384565.1 Candidatus Thiodiazotropha sp. | reverse complement strand
ACAGCTTGATCCCTCAATCCAGGTTGCTATTCCGGTTATCTCGAACGATGCACCGCCGGAGGTCTCGTTTCAACTGTGGCCTTAAGGGACAGTGTCTCATCGACTGAAATTCTTGCAGGCAATTGAAACGAGACCTCCGGCGGTGCATCGTTCGAGATAACCGGAATAGCAACCTGGATTGAGGGATCAAGCTGTAGATATGCTTGAATAGACAAAGGGTTACCTGCATTGATCAATGCACTCGCTTTTATCCCCTGATCCGCATCATAAGTAAGAATCCCAGACGCAAAATTGGGTATTCCATATATAACTTCCTGTGAATCATTCAATGGTGCAGTGCTACCATCATCAAACACGGCGACCAACGGCGGAAGTTCGAAAAAGCGATTCAGTCGGGGAAGTTCAAATGGCCCCAGTTCATGACCTTCGTATTCAAGCCCCACGAGATTCCTGTTGAAGTCAACCGTAACAGGAATCACCACACTTTCCTGACCAGGAAACGAAACAACTATATCCACCGAAGATCCGGCGGTTTCCTGAACCGGATAAACGATCCCGTCCTGCGTCACGATGACTGAAGAAGGGTCCGAAGAACTGTAACTTACTCCCTGCCCTATTCCAGGAATGGCGGTTAATCCGCGAAACTCGTAGTCGACCGATGGAATAATTCGGGCGGATTGTAATATATCTGTAAACAGCATATGTTCGGGATAAGCGCTAAAGCCATTGATTTGTTCTTCAACGCTCTCACCAAGATATCTGATATCAGAGATAACATGTTGATTACCCGAAGAATCAACCGCTCTGCCCTCTACTATTGCCAGCGCATTGCGCGCTATCTCAGATTGTGAAAGGGGTTTCTGTATTTTGATTGCAAACTGAAAATTCGTCTGCTCATCACTTTCCGGGTAGATTCTGACGGCATCTACCGCATCAAGAAACGCATTCTCTTTGGCCTTTTGAATCACTCCGCCTGAGCTACGAAGATCCGATGCACGTATTCCGGTCAGGCGTACTGAAACATACGAAAGATCCGTGTTGTCGTTTGCATGTAGATTCGCAACCAGAAATTGCTCGCCATCCACGAAGTTAATCGCGAGATTTTCCAGGCTGATTGATGGTTTAGCAGATTCTAGTATGAATGATTCCGAATACTGAACAGAATGGCCATCTATATATGTGGCAGTGATACTAGGATCAAATCTCGTGCTACCGCTCAGTTGAAAGGAAAACTCACATCCTTTTGGATGGTTACTATTTCTACCGGATTCCGTAGGAAGGTATGTGGATATCTCGCCGTCATTGACTATCTGTATGTCTCTGAGTTCTACGCAATCCGCGATAGACAATGTGTAATTCGATGTTGTCTGATAGTCATTCAGAGGTGATGTTGTTCTTATATCAAACCCATCCAGTGCACTGGCTTTTAAAGGCAACAATACTAACGAGCAGAAAGTCAGTAATGCTTTACCGGAAAACTGAAAGGAATTGAATCGATTTTGGAAGGAGAGATATTTCATCCTTGAGCGACTTCACTGACTACTCAGTATGAACTGAGCATCCTTATTTTAATTGTTAATAACAAATATCCAAACGTGACTGGATACGCGAAATGTGTGTGAAAGATGTCACACTTTTTTCGGGTTGTCTGTAGGAATTTTCTGAACTAAACAACGTTTGGGAATTATGTTCTTATTGCTGATCGATACGTTCACTGAACTTGTGCAGGTCAACCTCAAGCACGTATGATTAAAGTATCTGCCAGTAAAACTTACGCGCGGCCAGGTCAATTTCAATGCTGTTACAGCGAGCCATATCAGCAGTTATTCAATCCGGCAAGAAGAAAGATCAGCGATCTGCAGGTTGTAGCTTGCGCCGGGATTTTCCAGTGAAGGCCCCTGGGTAAGAATGATCAAACCTGCCTGGTACCCCTTTTCGTGTAACCAATGGCAGGTAAAGGGTCCCCAGTCCCGCAGGTCTTTGTCCACTTTCACCGGCTGTACACCGTAGGAAAACTGCAGTGCCTGGCAGACCGCTTCGTCGGTGCTGAAGGCGCTGATCCAGACCGGCAGGCGGTATCGGGTGATGTTTCGAGCGGTGGCGCCTGAACGGGTGAGAACCACCACCGCTGCAGGATTGAGCTTCGCTACGGCCTGGTGTACGCAATGGGCGATCAGATCGGTAGGCTGAACACTGCCGTTGTGGCGCATGCGCTCTTCATGTCCGAACAGGCTGCGGCTCGGTTCGGTATCCGCGGCAATCTGGGCAAGCATCTGCACCGCCTCTACCCTGCGATGTTCCGTCATTGATTCGAGCATTTGGGTGGCGGTGATCACCGGCTTACCCAACTGATTGGCCTTTTCCATCAACTCTTTCTGTACCACGGCCATCCGTGAGATGGGGATTTCCACCCCCAGATCCCCTCGGGCCACCATGATCCCGTCGGCCACATTCAGAATCGACTCCAGATTTTCCAGCGCCTCCAGGCGTTCGATTTTGGCGATAACAAAGGGCCTTCGTCCCACTTCATCCGCGGCTGCCAGCAGGTCCTCGATATCCCTGCCACAGGAGACAAAGGATTGGCTTACCGCGTCCACCCCGGCTCGCAAGGCAAATTTCAGGCATTCGCGATCCTCTTCGGTGAAGGCACCGAAGCCCAGATCGATGCCGGGAAGATTCAGCCCCTTTCTCGACGAGAGTTCACCACCCGCGCGCACTTCGCAGTGAACCTCCGTCCCCTCGATGGCCTTTACCTGGAGGGAGATCAGGCCGTCATTGAGAAACAGTTTGTCATCCACCGAAAGGATCTTTGGCAACTGCTTGAGGCTGACTGATACGCGCTGGGAATTTCCCGATATCTCTTCTGTGGTGAGCACCAGCCGGTCGCCAATCTGCAATTCCACCGGCCCCAGGGGCATTTCACCGATACGCATTTTAGGGCCAGGAAGATCCGCCATGATCGCCAGCCGCTTGCCTGTCTTCTCCGCCGCCCGGCGAAGCTTGAGAATATTCGCCTGGTGGGTATCGAAATCCCCGTGTGAGAAGTTCAAGCGGGCGACATTCATTCCGGACAACAGCAGTTGCTGCATGGTGGCTTCAGAATCGGATGCTGGTCCGATGGTGCCGATGACGCCAGCCGCTTGCCTGTCTTCTCCGCCGCCCGGCGAAGCTTGAGAATATTCGCCTGGTGGGTATCGAAATCCCCGTGTGAGAAGTTCAAGCGGGCGATATTCATTCCGGATAACAGCAGTTGCTTCATGGTGGCTTCAGAATCGGATGCCGGTCCGATGGTGCCTATGATCTTTACCTTATTCGCTGGATGTATCATTGAGCACACTCTCTAGTGTTGTATCTGAACGCCTATTCTAGGAACTATTGATGAATCTTTTGTTATTGCTTAACCAGGTTGTTTACAAACACTAGTGTAGTCAAAGCCATTGAGACAGATTATGCCACCCTGTCATCGGCCACCCGATAAACCGGGTCTTCCATCATATTCACCTCAACCAAGTCACCCGCCTTGACCAACAGATTTTGACACTCCTGACTGAGGTGGCGGATGTGCAGGGTCTTTTGCGCACGCATGTAGCGATCCGCCAAGGCATCGATGGCTTCCAGCCCTGAGTGGTCATAGACCCGTGAGTGGGCAAAGTCCACGATGATCTCCTGGGGGTCGTTTTTCGGATCGAAAAGGTCGGCAAAGGTCTGTACGGAACCGAAGAACAGCGGACCGCGAAGATGGTAGTATTTGATGTCGTATTGGTCGACGCGGGTCTCGGCAGTCATCTGCTTGGCATGTTCCCAGGCAAATACCAGGGCGGACACGACCACCCCCACGATCACCGCGATGGCCAGGTCGCTCAGTACGGTAACCACGGCGACCAGGATACCGACGATGGTATCCGCAAGCGGAATCCGTCCCAGCAGCCTGAAGCTGGCCCACTCGAAGGTGCCCAGTACAACCATGAACATCACACCGACCAGCGCGGCCACCGGAATCATTTCGATGAGACTTGAACCGACCAGGATAAAGGTCAACAGGAAAAGCGCCGCGCTGGCGCCAGACAGGCGTCCCCGTCCGCCGGAATTGATATTGATCATACTCTGACCGATCATGGCACAGCCACCCATACCCCCAAACAATCCGTTTACCGCATTACCGAGCCCCTGGCCGATGCACTCCTTATTGCCCCGTCCCCGGGATTCGGTTAACTCATCGATCAGACTCAGAGTCAGGAGCGATTCGATCAGCCCGACCCCGGCCAGGATCAGCGCATAGGGAAATACAATCTTCAGAGTTTCCAGGCTCAACGGAACCGAGGGTAGGTGAAATGCGGGTAATCCACCGGCAATGGTCGCGGCAGGATCACCCGATAGGTCTCGCAGCACGTCCTGTACCGTGCGGGTGTCGAGATCCAGAAAAATCACCAGCAGGGTGACACTGACGATGGCCACCAGGGATGCGGGGATCGCCGAGGTCAGTTTGGGCAGAAAGTGAATGATGGCCATGGTCAACGCGATCAACCCCAACAGAATCCACAGAGGAGTGCCGCTGAGCCAAACCAGGCTGCCATCCTCGCCGGGAACCTGGAATTGTTTCAACTGGGCCAGGAAGATGACGATGGCCAGACCATTGACGAACCCCAGCATCACGGGGTGCGGCACCAGCCGGATGAACTTACCCAACCGTAGGATACCGGCACCGACCTGAATGACACCCGCCAACAGTACTGCGGCAAACAGATATTCGACCCCATATTCCGAAACCAGGGCCACCATGACCACTGCCATGGCACCGGTCGCCCCGGAGATCATGCCCGGTCTACCCCCGATCAGGGCAGTGATGATGCCCATCATGAAGGCCGCGTGAAGACCAACCAAAGGCGCCACACCGGCGACGAATGCAAATGCCACGGCTTCGGGGACCAGGGCGAGGGCCACGGTCAAACCAGAGAGCACATCGTTTTTTACGCACTGTTTGCCTGGACAGGTCAGCTGAAACATGAATACCTCGCAGCGTCATCTGCAAAAAAGCCGCGGAGTATATCAGTAATGACTAATATGTTCGTGTTCGAACAGTTATTCCGTTAAATTGTTCGATTGTCTCATGCCGGCTTACTGCCGGCAGACTTACCTCTGTTCCCGCTCGGCAGTCACCGCCGGAGCTGAATGGACCTGGTTGCGTCCCATGCGTTTGGCCCGATACAGGGCAATATCCGCTTCGCGCAGCAACTGCTCAGTCGAACCTACTACTCCGGGAATCATGGTGGCGGTGCCGGCACTGATTGTCACCACGGCACCTGTTGAGGAATGAACGTGTTCGATACTCAGCGACTCGATTGCAAGACGTACCTTTTCAGCCAGGTGTGCCACGCCTTTTCGATCGGTATTAGGCAGAATCAGAATGAACTCTTCGCCCCCATAACGGGCAACCAGATCAGTGGGGCGCAGGAGTTGTGCGTAGACTGCTTCCGCGACCGCCACCAGGCAGTCATCACCGGCCTGATGTCCATAGGTATCGTTGAAGGCTTTGAAGTGGTCAACATCCAGCATGACCGCCGAAAGCGGTTGTTTTTCGCGCCGTAGCCGGGTCCAGACTTCCTCAAGATAGTTGTCTGCCCGACGCCGGTTGGCGACCCCGGTCAGACCATCACGGTCCGCAAGTCCCTGCAATTCCAGATTGAGTTGTTCAAGGCGGGCAGTACGTTCTATGACCTTCTGCTCGAGGGTACGAGAGTAGTCCTGTACCTGCTCATAGAGTCTTGCGTTTTCGATCGCAACCGACGCCTGAGCCGCCAGAAGACGAATCACCTCCACCCGTTCCTCGGTGAAGACCCCCTTAGCCAGATTGTTTTCCATATATAGAACGCCTTCGAAACGCTCTCGACGCAGGGGGACGCAGAGCACGGACACTGGTTTCACCCTGAGAATATAGGGATCCTGTACGAATTGCCCTTCTGTGGTGGCATCATGCAACACCACGGCCTCGCCACTGTAGAGTACTTGACTGATCAGAGTCACGGGCAGTGGAATCCGTCTGCCCTGCCCATCCAACACCAGGGAGTGACTGGGTGTATCGGCTGTGTGCAGGGGGACTTCGGGTAGTTTGATCGCTTCAACGTTGAGTCGACCCTCTCTGCGAACCACCAGGCAACCCCATTGTCCACCTGCGTTTTCCAACAGGATCGCCATGGTGGTATTCAACAACTGGTCCAGGACGATCTCCCCGGATATTTCACGCGACGCCTTCATCACCGAAGCCAGATCCAGATCAGTGGCGTCGAGTGCCGTCTCCGAGTCGCCCACCGGAGTCACGAGTTCACCCAGCACCGGGTATTGCTGCTCCATCTGTGTCACTTTACGCTGCGCACCCCAGCGATTATAGAGATGGTAGGCCCCACGCAGGTACCCCTCTGCCGCACGGTCCCGGCCGAGAGCGAGCAGATGGATGGCCGCCCGCTCGCAGGCGGTCGCTTCGTCGTGAAGAAAACCGCTGCTGCGCGCCGCATCGATTGCTGCGTCGTAGCGCTCCAGCGCAACCTCTCGAGCACCATCGAGCCGTTCCAGTTCCGCCTCCATCAGATACTGGAGATGACGAAAATTGACTTCGCAAATATCGGCCCAGCGGGTCATGCGGGCAAGATCCCGGATCAGGCGAGCACGGGTGGCCGATTGATGCGCTTCCTCCATCTCCGGAAGCTGGGTTGCCAGTGTGAGAAAGGCAACGATGTAGAAGCGCACCAACTGCGGGAGCGACATCACGGATTTGATCAAGGCATCCTGAGCGTACACATGCTCCAGCGCCTTGTCTGGGTTGCCGTAGAGCAGACAGATCTCCGCATGGTAGATATGGTAGTTGGCAATCCCGGTCATGAACTGCCGTTCGTGCATGCCCGCCAGACACTGCTCTGCATTGAAGCTGCCATCACTCAGGCTATAGGGCGAATCGGTGAGGCCGAGCAGGTTGCGCTGCAGTTGCAGGAACAGGGTTCCGGAATCGAGCGAATCCTGATAAGCGCATTCGCGCACGATCTCCAAGTTCTCTGCATGCCGCCGGTGAGCGGTTTCAAGATCCAGGGTCGGATCCCAGATCACGCAATCCTGTGCACTGTAGGCGAGATAGAGCAGATCGCCTGACTGGTAACCCGATTCGATCCCTTTGAGAAACCAGGGTGTCAGGCTGGTCCAATGGTTGTTCCAATGATGCACGAACATGGCATACACATAGATCACCCGGGCTCGCAGGGTCAGGTCGTCATATCGTTCGTTGATGGCCAGGCCAAGCTGGGCATACTCATAGCCTTGAGCCGGTTCGTCGAACTCGCCACACAGCAACATACCGTAGGCCGCGTAAACGAATGCGGACGCGGGACAATTGCCGGAACTCAGCGAGAGATTGACCGCTTTGAGTACCAGAAAAGGGAACAGATTGCCGCTGCCGGAGAGATAAGCCGAGGCGAATATCTCCATCAACAGCCGCATGGCACCCAGGGTGGCGGGATCCTCTACGGGCGGCGCGTTTACCAGTTCTGCGATAAGGCGTCCGCCAAGATTCTGTTCTACACGACGTCGCTCCTCAGCGATATCTTCCAATGAGGGATATTCCGTGATCTCCACACCCAGCAGGGTTAATCCCTGTATGGCGGACACGATCGACTCCTGCATACGTCCCTGGGTGGCGAACTGACGGGTACGAGTGGCAAGAATGTCACTGCGCTCCAGGTCTGATCGTGCATTTTCATACAGCACTTCGGTCCAGGAATAGGCAGCATCGGAGCGTCCGGTAAGATAGGCACACAGCTGGGTCTCCGTCGCCAGTGAGCGCATCAATAACGGCGCCGATTGCCAGGGTTCGGGGGGTAATAACGCCTCGGCCACTTGTAAGTAGTCGTATGCGGATTCATAGGCTGAGGACTGTCGTGCACGCGTACCCGCACGCAGGTTCAGTTCCGACAAGTGCAACCGCTCATCGGCGGAATCGATCAGGCTGCGCCCCGCGTTGAGATGCTCGACAATTTCGATGAGACGCGCATCCGGAACCGCAACTCCGGCATGCTGCAGCATCAGGCGTCCCACGGACAGGTGAACCGCGCTCAATCGGTGGGAATCGATCAAGGCATAGGCTGCTTGTTGTACGCGGTCGTGCTGAAAGCGGTAGAGTGGATTGAAGGCAACTGATTCAGTCCCCTCTCCCACCAGCCGGTAATCGCTGTTCAATGGCAGTACGGTATGCTGTTTGAGTGCCGGCAGCAGAACCGCGGCGGTTTCAGCGTTCGAACGTTCATAAATCGTGGACAGGGTGTGCAGATCGAAGGTGCTGCCAATACATGCCGCCAACTGGAGTGCCTGTTGGGTCGCGGGATGCAGGCGGCGCAGGTTGTCCACCATGAACTCAATGACATCGTTGCTGACACCTGACCAGTGGGCGGGATCCGGGTCGAAGTTCCAACGCCCACCGGCCTGATCCGCGGTGATTACGCCCTCTTTGTGAAATTGGCGTAACAGTTCGTTGGTAAAGAAGGGATTGCCTTGTGCCTTGTCATAAAGCATGTCACTCAGGGGACGCGTCTCGTCAATACTCCGACACAAGGTATCGGCGACAAGCTCGGCGACCGAATTCCGATCAAGTGGTCCGACGGATAGTTGTCGGACACGCTTTTGAATCTGCATGTCCTCGAGCAGCAGACGTAACGGATGCCCTGCCCCCACCTCATTACTGCGATAGGCACCAATCAGCAGTAGATGACTGAGATCCCGGGAAACAACCAATCTGCGCAGAAGGTCCAGGGTTGGCGCATCGCTCCACTGCAGGTCGTCGAGAAACAGTACCACCGGGTGCCCCTCCCCCGCGAACACCCGGAGAAATTTGATCAGCACGATTTGCATCCGGTTGCGTGCTTCCGCCGGGGGAAGTTCTGCCACGGCTGGTTGGGGACCGACGATCAGTTCCAATTCTGGGATCAGGTCTACCATCAAACGGGTGTTCGGCGCCAGCGTGTTCGAAAGCCGATCACACCACTGTTTCAGACGGACTTCCGGCTCTGACATGATCTGCTGAACCAGGCCTCGGAAGGCCGTGACGAGGGCAGTATAGGCATCGCCGTGCTGGAACTGCTCGAATTTTCCCTGCACCAGGAATCCACGCTCACGGACCAGAGGACGATCGATTTCATTGACAAGTGCGGACTTGCCAACACCTGAATAACCATGAACCAAACAGAACTCGGTCTCACCCGCGGCCACCGCCTCGAACAGCCCAAGCAACTCCTGCAACTCCCGCTCACGCCCATACAACTGTTGTGGCACCAGAAATTTCTGCACCACATCTTTTTCACCCAATACAAAGGGCTCTATGACCCGCCCCGCCGCCAACCGGTCGGCACAACGGGCCAGGTCGTGAGTCAAGCCTTCCGTGCTTTGATAACGTGCTTCGGGATTTTTGGATAACAGTTTCAGAACAATGGCTGAGACGGCCTCGGGTACGGTAGGCGCGATCACATGAGGATCCGGGGGAAGACAGCTGATGTGGCCGTAAACCCATTCCAGCAGGTCATCGGCCTGGAAAGGACGGGTGCCGGTCAGTAGCTCAAACAGTAGGACACCGAGGGAGTAGTAGTCGGATCGATAATCCAGGTCGCGATTCATGCGTCCGGTCTGTTCTGGAGAAATATAGGGGAGTGGACCCTCGAGGTGACGGGACATCTGCACCGCCTGGCGTTCTTGATCCAGTTCAGAGGCAATGTTGAAACCGGACAGCGCGATCACCCCTGTATCCTGATTGTACAGTACATGTCTCGGGGTCAATGCCTTGTGCACGATATACCGGGTATGGATACCACCCAAGGCTCGCAACAATTGCAAGGCGATCTCAAGCGCTTCGACCAGGGGAAGCCCCTCACCCCCCGCCTTGGAAAGATGGGCATCCAGGGTGTCCTCATAGAGTTCACCCACCAGGGCCAGGTTGCCACTACCATGGGGCAGCAGATCGTAGACCTTGCGCACACCCTGGACTTCGTTCAACCGCTGGGTGATGAGCCACTCCCGCCGGACCCCCGCCACTTGCTGACGGTCAGGGTATTCGGCCTCAAGTGTCTCCACGGCCAGTTCGGTACCGTCGGCATTTCGATACGCCTTGTAAACGACACGCCCCATAGATCGGTAGAGCATCGCACCGATCTCGTAGCCGGGTAGTTTTAGTTCTGCCACCTGTCTCTACTCCGCTGTGATGCCTCATCTTATTCACCCGGCACCTAAATATGGCATATTTAGGTGCCGGGTTAATAGATGCCGAACATTTTGCTGAAAGTAGCGCTATAGTCCTGATAGGCTGTATCACGAAGAGGATCCCCGTGCCCACACAGGGCATGCCTGAAGGATAACCTCTTGAGCCGGGTAAAGTCCTCACCTCCTGGGTTGGCGCGTTGTACCCAGACCGGGCCCAGATTGGCGGGAGTGAAGAACCCCATCTTCGTCATCAGTTCCCGGGAAATGTCCGAGAAGAACTCATCCGGTGACACCCAGTTCTGCAATGCGTCACAAGCAATCAGAATGCCACCATCGCGATCCAGGTGCAGGATACCTTCTGGAATCTGGGTGGTTTGAAATTCAAACAGGGTGGCATCGGAAATCGGCAGCGGTCCCTCCGGAGTCAGGGTACGGGTAGCTTGCAGACCGGTCTCGTGCTGCATCCCGGGCATGGTCCAATACTCAGCCCGATAACGCGCCACGTAGAAGGGGTCGTCGCGTCCATGCAAGGAGCCGAGCCGTACTACATCGGTGACCTGTCCCAGCCGATCGAGTTCGGCCAGTCCGTGATCGTTCAAGCGGACGCTGTTGATGATGATCAGGCGCTCTCCATCACGCACCACGGTCATGTTACGACTGAATTTCCAGTCCATCTCCTGCAGCACCGTCTCCATGGCCCCGTTGATGAAAAAGACGTTGGAAAAAACCTCTTTCAATGTGCCATGGGACAGTGCAGGGGGAAATGAGGTCATTGTGTTACTCCTCTGGATGATTTTCATTGTAATCATAGCGACCCACGTACCGATACTCTCTGGCATATTCATTGAGATAGCCATTGAGATAGTCCCGCTGGGTCGGGTTAAGACGTCCCTGCCGGATATCCTCCATGGTTTCGTTGCCGTCGCTGCTATCCAGCCGCTTGAGATGAAACAGGGTCATATCACGCCCACCAAAAAAGCCCTGGAGATATTCATGCCGGGAGCGGGCTTGTGACATATCGAAAACCGCACCATACAACGCCGTACAGAGTGGATATTTGGCAAGGGTTTCGGCATCAAAAACCGGATAGTTTCCCTCTGGCGGGCGAAACAGTGGGTGATTTTCACAAGGGTGCACCGGATGTGCCATCAGACTGCGTACATAATCCAGGTCGAGATCAGCCTGTTGTGCCCCGGCGATGAGAATATTGAGATAGCGGCGACTCGGTAGGCAGTCGTTGTCGATGAATCCGGGTGTCCCGATATAGGTAAACGCATCAACCCTGGCCCCATCCACATCGACCTCAAGGGTGATGCGATCATACCCAAAGCCACAGGCTTCCGTGGCATCTAAAGGCGCCAGGGCCTCGTTTGGACAGTCATGGAGCACACCCCAGACCCGGTCATCCGGTGTATCGGAAGGTTCGATATTCCCGACACCCCCCTCGTGGCGGAAGAAATGTTGCACATTGAAGCGCAATCGCCATCCATGCAGAACCGCCCGTCGGGACCTCAGTGGCTCAACTCCTTTGGCCCTCAGCGAGGTGATGTTCATATTGGAGCCGAAGCCAAAATAGCGAAACATGCCAGGATCAACCACCGAAAAGCGTCTATGAACGCAAACTATCGTTCAGCCAAAGGGTTTTATAACCATAAATACTCAGCTCCATTGGGCATTCAGGTGAAATCGTACTGCTTATTCTAATGTTGTATCGACAAGCACTCAGATTACTTTATCTCATTGTTGTCATAGAGAAATGACCACTTTTCATCTGTTTCAGCGACTTATCGTGTGGTATCGCATACTCTCGTACGATTATGGCTCGAAGCCAATCATTGGTGGGATGCATTGTTTTGGGGCTTCTGCGAGCATTTGTAACTGAATGGTAGTGGGCGATTTCCATAATGAACACTCCCACAGACAAACGAGGCTGTGTAGCCAACATCAATCGGCTGAGACGGTACGTCCCGCAGCCCAAAGCCTGAGTTGATCTATCTTCTCAGCCATAACGGTGGATAAAGGTTGTGTTCGTTTGATTTCTGCCAAAATCAAACGGGTGGAAATCGACGATTTGCTTCCATGGGCGGCGTAGAGCGCCGACACCACCGCCTGCTCAAGTTCCGCACCTGAAAAACCTTCCGAAGCCCCCGCCAATTCCTTGAGATCGAAGCGAGTGCTATCGATCGAACGTTTGTTCAGGTGTATTTGCAAAATACTCTCACGAGCACTTAGATCGGGTAGATCTATAAAAAATATTTCATCCAAACGCCCTTTTCGAATCAATTCCGGTGGAAGTGACTGCACATCATTGGCCGTGGCGACAATGAAAATAGGCTTTCCATGCTCAGCCATCCAGGTCAATACGGTACCCAGGACCCTGCGCGAGGTCCCGTCGTCGCTACCGTCTGCAGCGATGCCTTTCTCGATTTCGTCTATCCACAGAATACAGGGCGACATGGCCTCAGCCGCCTGTAGTGCCGTACGGATATTTTTCTCGGATTCACCGATGTACTTATCGTACAAAGCAGCAAAATCGAGTCGTAGTAGCGGTACACCCCAACTACCCGCTACGGCTTTAGCCGCCAGACTTTTACCCCCACCCTGCACACCAAGCAGTAAAATACCCTTGGGTTTATCCAAATGTGCATTGGAGTCCGCCAGGAAGACGGATTTCCTCAGGTCAAGCCAGGCCTTGAGTCGAGAGAATCCGCCAATCTCAGCAAATCTGGCGGTATCATATTCAAATGAAAGGAGGCCTTGCTGACCGATCAGCTGATATTTAACTTCCATGGCTTTGGGAATATCACTATGCGTAATAGCCCCGTCATCATAAATGGCATTTCGGACCAGACGCCGGACGTCACTGATGGTTAATCCTGTTAGAACCCGTGCAAGTTTCTGATAAGCTGTCTTACTCCCTCGTAGGTTCGCGTTTCCATTGCGCAGAGACCAAATCTGGATCTCGTCCTGAATGATTTGCTTGATCTGATGCGTGTCCGGGAGTGACATCTCAAATCCGGCACTCAGACGCTTGAGCTCTTCAGGTAGACTCAGTGCATGGCTTATCAGAACCAAAGTAATCCCGTTCTGTGGCTGTTGGAGTGCGATCTCTTTTAACCTGCGAACAATTCTTGGATCGTTCAAATAGGGATGAAAATCCAATAAAACCACAATGGCAAACCGATTGTTCTTAGGCAGCTTCGCGAGTATCTCCTCAGGGTTTGCCTCTGCGTTTTTATGAATGCCAGGTTGGCCATCGTAGGTCACTTCTTCCCAGTTGACATCATTCCCTGATACGGTAGATTTTTCTTTTCGAAGACCATCTGTTACCGACCACATCAGCAGTGGGCGGTTTTTCTCCAACGCAATACTTTTCAAAAGGGCCAATGCGCGGATTTCCTCATGGGTCTGAAGGACGATAATGGGGAATTGTCCGGAAATTACTAGGTCAAGATCGTGCTTATCGTTCATAGATTTGTTAGTTTAGAGAGTTCCTGCATGTTTGTGCCTGGGGAAACTGTCCCCCAGAGACCGACAATTCACGATACTAACCCACCTACAATAAAAAGTAATAATGCTACTGTAAAAAGCTCCCTTTCACCCCGGATTTTCGGTATAGTCTGTTCTGGTATCGTTGAATTGCCCTAGAATCCAGAGTTTTTAACTCGGGCATCTTTACTTAAAATTTCCAGTATGTACCATGCATTGGTGCCATCACTAGGGTAATCACCTATTTCCTAAGGATGCATCAAGCACTAATATTGAGACTGATAGTCGGAGTGCGGTCATGTCTTTTATTAATCAAATCAGTAACATAGAAAATTCCTCGTTGTCTGGCAGTTTCTCAGCGGAACCTGCACAGGCCTCAACCTGCGATTTGGATTGGTTTTCAGAATCCGCTTCTGCCGGGATAGAAGGCATGATTACTCTGTCCGATTCCCTCAGCAATCAATCCCTATCCGTCTCTGAATTGAGCAATCAAATCCTGTCATTTTTAGGCTCACCGGGGATTTGACAGTTTATCTTTAATGAATCATGGCAGAATTCCGGCTAAGATCTCATCCGGACTGGCAAAATGCTGCTCAATTGCTGGTTTCCGGATGTCATAAACTCGAAATCCTTGATCAGCGCGTAGATCTCATGGAGAGCGTTTGCCTAGGCTTGGGTGAGTCTCTCTACCCGGCTTTTCTGAAACTTCTGTGTCTCATCGGAAGGAACGGAGACAAGGCAACCCACTCTCTGATCACAGAGACCTTAGTTCATGGACTACTCACAGGTCGATTACCCTCAGGACATTTAACTGCATGGGGTTCATCCAAGTTCCCGGGCGATCGTCATTTTGGACAAACGCGGAGTCTTGGCCCTGTCGAATATTTACTTACCTGGTACGCTCAACCATCCGGCAAAGGCCCCCTGCCCATTCAGATCTTTCTTAAAACCGCAACAGATTTACTCATACTGATATCTTCTAATACTGAGGCAAAAAGTCTCTATTGTAAAAAGCTACAAGCGGACATCGAAGACCCGTTGGATGGATCACTTTCCAGTAAAACTCGTTATGCCATTGGTGTTTTTGTGACTAACTGGATGGATGATATTGATGTTAAGAAAGTTTTGGACACATACGTCGATGCATTACAAGGTGATACGCTTAGCAGGTTAAATAATTTGAACAGTCAGTACTTAAAATAGCAGTCATGATCCATAGAGACTTCTCAAGATCGCCGGAAGTTGTTCTGCATGCTGATGTAACTCCGATATCAGTCGATCAATCAAAGAAACCATGGTGAAAAGTAAGATTAGTATCGATGCCAGGCTTTTCAGTGACATTGACAAGAAAAATACATTGAACTGTTGCGCATAGCGATTGATTAAACCCATCATACTGTCTATAAACAAGATCACAAGTATCATGGGAGATGCAATAAGTAGTGTTAATTTTAAATAATAAAAAAACTCTCCACTCAACACTGTGACTCCGGATGTCGGCAATCCTGGCAATCGTTTTTCTATAGGCCATATTACGTAACTTTGCAAAATAACGCCTGTAAGCAAAAGCAACCCGCCTGAGGTTATAAATATATAGTTTGCCAGACGCCCTAAAAAAGAACCTATAAGGGTAGTTTGCACACCTGTTAATGGGTCTTGAACTTGTGCCACAGATGCACCAATCTGATTATCGACTATCTGCCCTGCTGTTTCAAAAGCCCATAAAAATATCCCAAACATTACCCCGATTGTAATCCCGATAGTCGCCTCCTTGGCGAATAATATGATCCACTCTGACGTGGAAAGCGTATTTAATACCACTGCAGGCTGAAGGATCAGTGTAACAATTGCCATGGAGAGATATATTGAATTTCTTACTAACGCAGGAATAAGTTCTGAAGTAAATAATGGAATAATGTAAAATGCAATAGCAATACGAGTTGCGGAAAGACTGATTGATAGCGCGTTTTGAGAAAGGTAATTAATGACATCAAAACCGTCCATCGAATAATCTACCTGACTAGCGTAGCAAAGTTTGAAAAGATACGATCTGCAAAATGGTATAATGTGGTTCCCGCCAGAGAGGCAGTTATAAATATAGTCACAATGATTGCAAAGAACTTTGCTGCATACTGAAAAGTTTGTTCTTGTAATTGTGTAGCAGCTTGTATGAAAGCAATAAATATTCCCACCAATGCCGCTACAATCACAGGTGGACCTGCCAGTACCAAGACCAGCCAAAGCGACTGCTGTGTTATTTTTATTATTTCAGTATCGTACATTTGTCCCATCTGAAATGCCGAGGTAAGTTCGCTTATAGTGAAAGCAGGGATTAAAATAATAAAATCATCATTCTTAATATCCTCATCTTTATGGCGTGTTTGAGAAAGCATCCTATTTATAGACGAGATAAAAAATTCTCTTTCATGTAAATTCGCATGTTTTGCGAGAAACTCTCGCATGGGTTCTTTAGAAGAATTTACTGCATCTAGTATCGTAGTTGTATCCTTAAGTGGATTCTCAAAACCAGAAATATTGCTATAGATATCCAAGCTTACCGGATACATGACATATATTGATAAGACAAGCGCCAATCCATTTGTTATGAGATTAGGCGGAACCTGTTGTAGCCCAAGTGCATTGCGAAGTAAACTTAGCACCACTACGATTTTGGTAAATGATGTAATCATAACTGCAATAAACGGAGCAATCCCAAGAATAACAACCGTTACAAGTGCAGAAGACGGAGAAAACTGAGTAAGATCCATACTATACGAGCCCGTTGATATAGAGCCCAAATCCATTGGAAATATTTAATAATTTACCCTGCCCCAAAACCCCCTGCTTTGTGCATATTTTCATATCACAAGCACGGAGTGATTCCGCAAGAATATATTCATCAGTTTCTTTTTTCCAGCCTAGATAATATGACAATGGCACAGGAACATGCTCAGCAATTACGCTTATTTTACAATCGGAATTCAATGGCACTAACACATCTTTATGAGGATTAACTTCCGGTCCAAACATTATAGTTTTTAGCGAGTTATCTAAAACCCCATAATGGGCACAGACAGTACTTCCGATTCGCGTTGATATTTCTACATGCCATTTAGGATTAAATGATTCTGACAAAAGAATAATGTTGTCTTTAACGATACGACTGATTTCATCACTTTCTAAAACCAGCGAAGAAAGTAGCAAATTCGAATCAATATCACTTGTTTCAATAACATATTTTTCCATAATGTTCGCAGGAGGCGACATAAGCTTCAACAGGCTCTCTTCTGCGATCAAAATAATAATTAGATTGTTGCTTGAACGCTCTTTTAACTGAATGCGTGAATAGCTGGAATCTACCTGAGTTGAGTCGACTGGCTCAACATCTATGCCAAAAGAAAACCAATCCTCGATATCTCTGATAAATGATTCAATAGTTTGAAGTGCTCTAATGCAGTCTATAATGCTTATTGTACTCGCAACATCACTATTGCCGAATGGCACTCTTAGGTAAGCCATTCCGTAGGGCGTGTGAAATCGAAAATTGGCGAGGCGATCATGACCAGCAATTCCTGATGGAATGGCACTAATATTCATACTCATGATATTTATTGAAATATTTGACGATTACTTAATTGACTTAGTGAGGTACATCTTCACCAAATCAGCAGGGGTCTTAGCGTTCATCTTGGACATTACGCGTGACCTATGTAACTCTACTGTCTTTACACTGATTCCAAGATCTATGGCGATTCTCTTATTCATTTTTCCCGAAACTATTTCCTTTAACACCTCTACTTCACGGTCCGTTAATGACTCAAGTCTGGAAAGATATTCCGAGTCTTCAGTTGTAATTTGAGAGCCTCCTTGTTCACTTACTAGTCTACTTTGTTCGAATGCAGATACCAAAGCGACATTTAGCTTATCAAGATCAAGTGGCTTTTCTAAGAAAGTTATGGCGCCTTTTGACATTGCTTCCACAGCGAGTGGAACGTCACCATGCCCCGTCATATAAATTATAGGGATATGAATGTTATTTTCTAATAATTTATCGTGAAACTCTAACCCGCTCATAGATGGCATGCGAATATCAAGTAAACAACATTTGTTCTTAGGGTCTTCATTCTTTGATAGCACGTCCAATGCGGATACCGGGTCATCCAATGGTATAACTTCATACCCATTTCCTTCGAGCATCCAAGATGTGGATTTACGAAAATCTTTGTTGTCATCAACGATGTATACGAGAGTTCCGTTCATAGCGTCACCTGTTATGTGTAAATAGGCAGCATAATATGAGATGTACAGCCAGATCCCACATTTCGT
>JARRNW010000061.1:0-11282 GCA_037384565.1 Candidatus Thiodiazotropha sp. | reverse complement strand
TTGTGTTGATCCGGGGTATATCCCAGGATCAGGTTGCCGGATTTATTGGTGAATGCGGAACGGACTTCATTACCGTCACCGTCTTCGTAGTTGTCCGCATCCTGATAGCCCACCACGCCCCGGATGTAGCCCAGCGAGGAACCGGCCGCCGCATCCGCTGAAAACTCTTTGCTTTCCGAATTGCTTTTATAACCCGCGTCGATACTGCCCTGGTAGTTTTTCCCTGCCTCGAACTGTGGAGGTTTGCGCTCGAAAAGCACCGTACCCCCGCTGCCACCTCCGCCGTACAGTACGGTCTGGGAGCCCTTGATGACGGTAACACTGTCGTAGCTCTCCATGGCGGAATAGGCCGTGGGAGGATCCATGCGATTCGGACAACCGCCATGGATGTAGGCGCCGTCCATGAGGATATTCAGACGGGTCTGACTCTGCCCGCGGATGATCGGATCAATACCGTGACCGCCCATGCGCACACCGGACACACCGTTAATGTTGCGTAGAAAGTCTGCTGAGTCCGCGGGAATTCCCATATCAGCACCATCCATGGGCATCAGGGTAACGGCTGGGGTGGACTCAGCCTCCCCTTCAACAATCACTTCACTCAGGTTCTCGGTTTGTTCCTCTGCATGAAGCGCCTGACCACTTAGGAGCGCCGTAATGGCCAGAGACAGGGTTGAAAGTCGCATTCGTTATTTACCTCTTTTAGGGTCGTTATAATCCAAAGGTTCCTAGCATATTTCAGACCAGAAGAATAACTCACTGAAATAAGCTGAAACTCATATTTTTCGCCCCTTCAGGGCGTGGTATCACCGAGTCATATCACACGAAAATGCGCGATATACCATACAAGACCACACTCAGGGATACGCGGCCCGGGCCTTGAGATAGTCCAACCAGTCCCTGGCCAGGGTTCGCTGCCGTTCATCCCGAGCCAGTTCGAGGGCTGATTCAATGGCTGAGCGTGCATCATCCCAATGCTGCAGCCGATAATGGGCATTCCCGAGCAGCAACCAGTCTTCAAATTTGTCCGGTTTACTGAGCTTCAGCCCGCTAGCCAGCTGCTCAGCAGCCTCTTGCCAGCGCTCCTGTTCAAACAGAATTTTCCCGGCCCGCAATTGTGCCTTTCCCGATCTGTCGACCCGGCCCTGACGCTGCAACACGGTCAGCGCCTGTTGCGGCTCCCGGGCCAGCAACCAGGCATCTGCCAATAGTTCCAGGTGTTCCGCCGTCTGCGTGAGTTTTCCCTGATCGAACCAGGACGTCATCAGACGAGCGGTGTCATAGGGGGTCTGATTCTGCATCATCATCCGAGCCAGTCGCAGCAACCCCTCCTGGTCCAACAGATCCCGTTGATCAGCCAGTATCAGCACCGAGACAGCCCGGGAGACTTGATCCAGTTGCAGATAGACGTTGGCCAGCTGTTGCCAGTATTCCCGCCGCTCGGGAAAACGCTCGAGCATTTGCCGAAGTATGTGAATGCTGCGTTTCAGCCAGTTTCGTTCGAAACAGATCCCAACCCACATCTGGTACCAGGACTCCTGGGGCTGGGAACTTTTGGAGATGGCCCGCTGCAGGGCATCATAAGCTGCCTGCCAGGCTTGAAGGGCATATTGGAAGCGCCCTGTCAGCACCTCCGCCTCGGGAGGAATCGATGGGGTTTTGTTCTTCCAGGTGTCGAGCTGTTCGAGCCCTTCCCGGTATCTCGCCTCCCCATAGAGTAGTTGCGCCAGGGTGTACCTCAGGTTCAGCGCTACCGCTTCTGGCAGGGTACCGGCACCCAGCGCCGCGAAAAAATCGTCGATTGCACGGGGAAAGTCATTAAGCCCGATATGCAGGTAACCATAAGCCTGTCGAGCCAGAGCGGTGTCTTCCTGGTTTCCCCTGACCCGTTCCAGCAGCGCATCCAGTTCAAGCTTGGCCCGATCGTACTTTTCATGCCGGATCAGAGCGTCAATCATGAACAGATAATCGTAGGTATAGTGTTTGGCCTGGGCCTCGTCCTTGGGCAGTGGCTCCGCATAACCGACGTAGGTACCCAGGCATAACAGACCCCACACAAACCACTTGATCAGGTGACGGGCACTCATGGTTTCAGGGTATAGGAAATGGTCTGCCGGGCGGTCCGTGACACCGGATTACCCGCTACGACCTTGGGGTGAAACTGCCAGCGTGAAATGGCACGCAATGCCGACTGTTCGAAGTAACCGGGAGGGTCCGCCTCCACCACCCGGGCATCGCTCACACTGCCATCCGGATTGATGGTGAATTCCAGGACCACCTTTCCCTCGATCCGGTGCATCAGCGCCCGTTGGGGATATCGGGGTGGGAAACGCATCTTCGGTACAGGCTCTGCCGCCAGGGTCGTGGGGATCTCCGGCCGGGTTCCCAGGAATGGCCCAGTTGAGAGATTCAATGGCATCTCGATATTCGGCATCGTCCAATCCTGCCGGGGTGGCGCCAGAGGCCGGACCGGCTCCACCAGGCGCTGTTGTGGTACCGGAGGAGGATCCGATCGCTCATCTTCGTGGGATTTGGGGTCCATGGCGGGCTCGGGAGCTTTGGCCAGGCGGATGAAGTTGATACGATCCATGGCCGGAGTTGCCTGTAGAGCCACTCCCTTCTCCTGCAACATCGCCTCGAGTAACCAGAACAGAGCGAGATTGATCCACAGGGCAATCAGCAGCCCCAGCAGCAGACGCATCACTCACCTTCCCGGTTGGCGGCAATCGCAACGCTTTCCACCCCGGCGAGACGGGCCTGGTCAAGCACCTGGATAACCACCCCGGTAGGCGCCTCCCGGTCCGCGGTGATCACCACGGCGCCTTCCGGATTTTCCGCATGCAACCGCTCAACATTGGCACGCACGGCGCGTGGATCGATCCGCCGCCGGTCGATCCAGACCTCTCCCCGCTGGGTAACTGCGATCAGGATGGCGGCCTGGGGTTTGACCTGGGCTGTCGCGGCACTGGGACGATCCACCTCCACGCCGGTCTCCTTGACGAAGGATGAAGTCACCATGAAGAAGATCAACAGGATAAATACCATATCGATCAATGGAGTCAGGTTGATTCCCAGTTCACCACTGTCTTCGTCGACATGCTGATGGCGCATCAGAGCACCTCCGACACGGCAAGTCGCTGCTGCAGACGATGCTGAAGATCGCTGGAAAAATAGTAACCGGAAAGCGAGGTCACGAGCCCGGCCAGGGTGGTGATCAAGGCCTGTGAAATCCCGCCAGCCATGGCCCGGATATTTCCAGTGCCGTGTTGCGCGATGACATAGAACAGTTCGATCATCGCCTCGATGGTGCCCAGCAGTCCCAGCATGGGCAGGATCTGTACCAGGGACAGGATCAGGGGTAGCCAGGTCAGCAGCGCATCCTGAGCATCCTGCTCAACCTTCCACCAGAGTTTCAGATAGGCGAATGCGATCAATGTCCACATAAGAAACGAAAGCAGCAGGATTACCAGCAGGACCACCCCGCCCCGCTCCAAGAGGCTGAGGGCATCCGTGGGCAGATGGACATAGAACCAGTCCACGTCAACTACCCGCCCGGCTTGCTACTAGCGCTGCACTCTCCTGATCGAGCATTCGAATCACCCGGTTGCTGCGCCCGGAAAGCAGACTGTGTACCAACACCAGGGGAATTGCTACCGCCAGCCCGAGTTCCGTGGTAACCAGGGCCTGGGAAATCCCTCCGGACATCAGTTTTGGATCTCCGGTTCCAAAAAGAGTGATGGACTGAAAAGTTTCGATCATACCGGTCACCGTCCCGAGCAGACCCAGCAAGGGTGCCACCGCGGCAAAGATGGCCAACATACGCAGTCCCCGTTTGAGGCTGGGTAACTCCCGGAGTATGGCTTCATCCAGGTGTTTTTGCAGCCCATCCGGGGAAAGCTGCGGATGGCCCCGGGCAACCTGTAACAGTCTTCCCAGGGGATTGTCATCCTGGGGTTCCGTCTGCTGCCGCTGACGATTCAGCCGGCGTCCTACCCAAGCCAGACTGAACAGGCGTTCGAGAATCACCACGCCCCCCAAGGCTCCCAACGTCAGGATGACATAGCCCACATACCCCCCTTGCTGAATGCGTTCCAGGAAGTTAGGTGATTGCACCAACAGCGAGAGTATGGCACCCCGGGAAGGATCCACGGCCACCCGCTGCAAACCACCTTGGGGAGACTCCATCGACTTGGCCATCAACTGAAAGCGTGGTGGCGGCTGGCGGCCCAGTTCCACGAATCGCCCGGCTTCCGGCAGATAACGCAGATAACGGCCATCGGATACCGCGTTGAACAGTCCGATACCAATGACTTCCCCAGGTTGTTCTTCACCCGTACTGCGGATCACTGGGAGCTCAGCGTGCCATACCTCACCGGAACGAACGATGCGCTGCAGCAGGATCTCCCAGAGATCCTCCAAACGGGTGATCGACGGCAGAGAGCGACTGGTGGCGATGGCCTCGAGGGTCGAAAGATCCTCTCGCCCCAGTGCGGAGGTCTGGTCACTGCGAAACAGGTTCAAGCTCTCGGAGGCAACCTGACGAACCACGCCAAACAGTTCACCAAAGGTTCCGGTACGCTCATTGAGTTGCTGACGCAGGCTGTCCAGGCGGGACTGTTGCGTCTCGCTTTGACTCATCAGCCGGCTGTTAAGCGTCTGGGCCTCCTGCAACGCCTGACGCACGGCCTGCAACTCGGCTTTACGGGTATCACGGGTCTCCAGAAAACGGGCTTCACGGGCCCGATTCTGTTGGATCTGCTGATCACGGGATTGCCGAACCTGCTCCAGCAGAGTCTGCAAGGGGTCGTCCTGCGCCCGGGCGCCATTCGAGCCGAGCAGTACCGCGATGCACATCAGAGTGGATAAGCAAGACCTCATGCGCCCGGCTCCCCTGGCAGCCACAGTGGCAACTCCAGCAGATCCGGAGGCATCTGTTTACGTGCGATGCGGATTGCCTTTTCGAGTCCTGCCAGATATTCCTTGCCGAGTGGTCGCCAGACCCGTTGACGATTATCCCAGACGCCCCCTTCCTGGCCGTCGAGACTCTTGTAAAAGAATCCGACCCGGCCCAATCGCAGGTAATCCACCACCAGGCGGGAACCGTCCGAAGTGACCCGCTCGCCTTCATAGGCTTCAATGTTACGACCGTAATCGACCTCGATCTGGTAGGCCTCCAGGAGTCGCCTGAAACGCTCAGATATGGTGCCATCCCGGTTATCAAACTGGGTTTCCAGGGCACTCACCCGGGTCTGGCGCTCTTCGGCCAGAAACGGGGTATCCAGGGCCACCAGTTGCTTGAGCGCCTGCAGCATGTTCAACATCAGGGGATCCAGGTCATCTCGCAAACGCTCGATCTCATCCAGTTCGGTATCGATCCGCGTGATCTCCTGCGCCTGTCGTTCGACCTCAGCCTGGAGTTCATCGTTCTCCCGGCGGGTGCGTTCCAGTTGTTGACTGAGCCGACGGTACTCCTCGAGCATTTTCCGGGATTCGTCATCCAGGCGTTCCACGGTCTGTTGCGAGGTACGGGCCGCTCGCTGGGTTTTCAGTTCCAGATCCATGGCCTGGTTCAGCACATCCTGAGAGGCAGACGCATCCACACATACCAGCCCGGCCAGAAGTATCAGGGTTGTAACGAGACGTTTCATGGATACCACTCAAATAAATTTCTGCATCATACGGTCTGCAAGGGGGACACTCAACGAATGGGTTGTAACAAGAAGTTGCATGGATACCATTCAAAGGAATTTCTGCGTCGTCATTCATCTGGATATGATGACTGTGTCCTATACTGCAGTAGGAAATCAGGAGCCACCAACCATGACCGTCGATCGACAGATTCTGGCACAGGCATTTCAGCAGATGCTCCCGGACGGTTGCGTCATCTACCGCGAAGAAGAGCTGATACCCTACGAATGCGACGGCCTGTCCGCCTACCGCAGGGTTCCCCTGATCGTACTGCTGCCCACGGATGACCAACAGGTCGCCACGATACTGCGCTACTGCCTTGAACGGGAAATACCCGTGGTGGCCCGAGGAGCTGGGACCGGACTTTCCGGCGGTGCCCTGCCCCATGAAGAGGGGGTATTGCTGAGCCTGGCCCGCCTGAACCGGATCCTGGAGATCAACCCGGAAGACCGGACTGCACGGGTTCAGCCCGGGGTACGCAACCTGGCGGTGAGCGAAGCCGCCAAACCCCACGGCCTCTACTATGCACCAGACCCCTCCTCCCAAATCGCCTGCTCCATCGGTGGCAATGTGGCGGAGAATGCCGGCGGAGTGCACTGTCTCAAATACGGTCTGACCCTGCACAACGTACTGCAGGTCACCCTGATCACCATTGCCGGAGAGCGCCTCACCCTGGGCACCCGGGCTCTCGACGCTCCCGGACTCGATCTGCTGACCCTGATCACCGGATCGGAAGGCATGCTCGGCGTGGTGGTCGAGGTGGTGGTGAAGCTGCTGCCAATCCCGGAGCGCCAGCAGGTCGCCCTGGCCGCTTTCGACGATATTGAAACCGCGGGAAATGCGGTGGCCGCCATCATCGCCCAGGGGATTTTGCCGGCGGGTCTGGAGATGATGGACAGACTCTCGATCCAGGCCGCCGAAGACTTCGTCCACGCCGGTTATCCCACCGACGCCGCCGCAATCCTGCTTTGCGAGGTGGACGGGGCTAACGACGAAGTGTCCGATGAGATCATGCGTGTACGGCAGATTCTGATGACAGCCGGAGCCACCCAGGTGATGACTGCCCGGAACGACGAGGAACGTTTGCGTTTCTGGGCCGGACGTAAAAACGCGTTTCCGGCAGTCGGCCGTCTTGCCCCTGATTACTACTGCATGGACGGCACAATACCCCGCAACCAACTGGGCAAGGTACTGAAACGGATTGGTGAAATGTCCCAGCGCTACGGACTGCGCTGCGCGAATGTCTTCCATGCCGGGGACGGCAACCTGCACCCGCTAATCCTCTACGATGCAAATCAACCTGGAGAATTGGAAAAGGCGGAACAGTTCGGTGGCGAGATCCTGGAACTCTGTGTCGCTGTCGGCGGCACCATCACCGGAGAACACGGCGTGGGCCTGGAAAAGATCGATCAGATGTGTGCCCAGTTCCCCGACGATGAGTTGGAGCTCTTCCATGCGGTCAAGGCGGTATTCGATCCCCTGGGACTGCTCAACCCCGGCAAGGCGATCCCCACTCTGGCGCGCTGCGCCGAGTATGGTGCCATGCATGTGCATGCCGGAAAGCTGCGTTTTCCAGAGCTGGAGCGTTTTTGAACATGTCCGATCAAGACGACACTCCGCGCCTGCAGAGCACCGTTCAGGAGGCCTGGCACAAAGGCACACCACTCCGACTGATCGGATCTGGCAGTAAAATTTTTTATGGAAGAGAGATGCACACCGGTGAGATCCTGGAGCTCAGTGGTCACCGGGGTATTGTGAACTATCAACCCACGGAACTGGTCATCACGGCCCGAGGGGGCACGCCACTCGAGGAGATCGAAGAGACGCTGAATGCCCAGGGCCAGATGCTGCCCTTCGAGCCCCCTCATTTCAACTCGGGCGGGACCCTCGGTGGTGCGATCGCCTCCGGTCTCAGCGGCCCGCGCCGCCCCTGGGGCGGTTCCCCCAGGGATCTGCTGCTGGGGGTTAAGTTGCTCGACGGCAAGGGACGCATACTCAGGTTCGGCGGACAGGTGATGAAAAATGTCGCCGGCTATGACATCTCCCGATTGATGGCCGGGGCCCTGGGCACGCTGGGAGTCTTACTTGAGGTTTCGGTCAAGGTTCTGCCCAGACCTCAGGAAGAAACCGGAATCCGCTTCACCGTCGCACCGCAAACGGCCATCAGTGTGCTGACGCGCATGCTCAACCAGGGTGTACCGATTACCGCCACATACCAAAGCGGCGAAGAAAACGCCCTGCGGCTGGCCTGTAGCAATGAACGGGTAAGGACAATCCTGGCCCGCTACCTCATTACCCCGGGAGACCCGCTGCCCGACACTTTCTGGTCCGCACTCCGGGATCATGGACACCCGTTTTTCAAGCAGAATGCGCCTCTGTGGCGCCTCGCGGTACCGCCCACGGCCCGCCTGGATTTCGATGAGCCTGTGCTGAGCGAATGGGCCGGTGGTCAGCGCTGGCTATACAGCCACAAACCCGACGACGAAATACGCCAGCAGGCGGAACAACAGGGTGGCCACGCCACACGATTCCGGGGAGGCGACCGGACGGCAGAGGTGTTTCACCCGCTTCATCCCAGAATTGCCGATCTGCAACAGGGCCTGAAGCGGGTATTCGATCCAAAAGGTATCTTGAATCCAGGACGCCTCTATACTGAGGATTGATACGTATACTAGTGTAGTGTACTAGGGCTGCTTGGCTTTAGCGGCCTTCATACAAGTGTCCATCTGCTCACCCGTGGTGCTCGCGTTGAAACACTGTTTCATCGCCTGACCTACGGTAATGGATTGATCAATGAACTTGAGCATGTTGGACTTATTCTGCTCGGTGTACTCGATCGGCTTGGCCGCCGGTTGTTGTTGATCGTGCGCGTTGGGTGCCCCACCCATTTCCGCTCTCATCTGTTTTTCCAGATCCGTCATGATCTTGATGCATTTCTGGAAACTCTCCGCATCACCCGCCGCGCTCAGGCACTGTTTGGTCTCCTGTAACGCGGGAAGACTCTTTTCGATCGCCGGTAGCATCATCTTTTTCGACATTTCAAACCGTTGCTGGGGGTCCATGGGTTGAGCTGCTCCACCAGGAGGCTGCTGGGCAAAGACAAGAGCAGGGAACAACAGGGCCGTTATCAACCATTTCATACATAATCTCCTCGCTTGTAGTTATTCCTGAATCTGTGGGTTAAGGTAATCAACCCTTCGGTTCGGCGCAACTGCCCGGATGAATAACCCAGTGCTGAACAGGCTGAATTTTCACCCTCGAACCGCTAAAATCCCCAGTCGCTATCACATTTTCAGGAGAGTTACGTGGCAGATAAAAAGGTAGACGTCGCAATCATCGGCTCCGGGACCGCCGGTCTGAACGCCACCAGTCAGGTAGGACCCAGCGGCAAGCAATTCCTGCTGATCAATGGGGGCGAGCCTGGCACCACCTGTGCTCGGGTGGGTTGTATGCCGTCGAAGGCATTGATTCAGGTCGCTGAAGACTATCACCGCCGAACCCACTTGAATCGATATGGTGTCGATGGGCACTCTGGCCTGAGTATCGACATCCCGACTACCCTGGAACACGTTCAGGATCTGAGAGATACCTTCGTCGACCGGGTACTCTCCAACAGTACTGACAACATGGGTGAGAAGTTCGTCGAGGCCTACGCGGAATTCGTCGATCCCCACACCCTTCGTCTGGATAACGGCGACCGGGTCGTAGCGGAACACATCGTTATTGCCACGGGATCCCGCCCGGTTGTGCCCCCTGCCTGGGAGGCCTTCGGCGATAAGATTCTCACTACAGACACCTTTTTTGAGCTGGAGGACCTACCCGAATCCGTGGCGGTTATCGGCCTGGGTGTGATCGGCCTGGAACTGGGACAATCCCTGAGTCGGCTGGGCGTAAACGTCACCGGCTTCGACATGGCCCAATCGATCGGAGGTATCAGTGACCCGGAGGTCACCCAGTGTGCTGTGGAAATCATGCAACGAGAGTTCCCCATTCATCTCGGTCATCCCGTGGAGATCCACGACGCAGGTGCGCAATTGCGGGTAACCGCCGGGGACCAGTCCGTGCTGGTAGACAAGGTGCTTGCCAGCCTTGGCCGCAGACCCAATCTCGAGGGCCTTGCACTGCAGAATTCCGGACTGGAACTGGATGCCCGGGGAATCCCTCTATTCAATCCAAACACCATGCAGTGCAGTCAATCGCATATCTTCATGGCCGGGGATCTCACCGGTGATCGTCCGATCCTTCACGAAGCCGGTGATGAAGGTAAAATCGCCGGTTACAACGCCTCTCACGATGGGGTCACGGCCTTTCAGCGCAAAGTACCCCTGGCGATCAATTTCTGTGACCCGAACATCTGTTTGACCGGCGCACTCTACAAAGACCTGAACCTGGATACCACCGCCATTGGCGAGGTCAGGCTCGCACCGGTCGGGCGCGCCTTGATCATGGGACAAAACCGGGGCGTCATCCGGGTCTATGCCGACAAGTACACCGGGGTAGTGCTGGGATCGGAAATGATCACCCCCCGGGGTGAAAACCTGGGCCATCTGCTGAATTGGGCCATTTCCCAGAATCTCACGGTGGGAGATCTGATCCGTATGCCCTTCTATCACCCGGTCATCGAGGAGGCCCTGCAAGCAGCGCTGAACAACCTCTATGCCCAGGTTGAACAGAAGAATCCTGGCCCGATCAAGGAATTGGCGCCACTCTAGTGCGGTGTCTCAGGGGACGGATGACTTACAACGACAGGAGAGATGTATGGATGATATCGATGTCAGCTTCCCAGGTGGTAAACGTATCCACGCCCAGGTCGGCGAATATCTGATCCAAACCGATCAACCTTCCCGGTATGGTGGCGAAGCCAGCGCTCCGGCGCCCTTCGATCTGTTTCTGGCCTCGCTTGCCACCTGTGCAGGCATCTTCGCCTGGAATTTCTGTGACAGTCGAAAACTCCCGACCGAGGGTCTGGCCCTACGTATGCACTGCGATGAAGATGAGAAGGGTAGAATGATCCAGCAAATCCTATTTACTCTCACCCTGCCCAAGGATTTCCCAGACCGATATCGTGACGGCATCGTACGTGCCATGGAACTCTGCACAGTCAAGCGCCACCTGCAGATCGCCCCAGAATTTCGAATTGAAATCGAGCCTTGAATGTCGACCGATTCCGCTCCTTGAGAAACCCCTAGCTAGGGATATCCCTAGCTAGGGAAATCCCCATCTTGGAATTTACGCATCAATCCTGCTTACTATTCCCACAATTTACTAGGATGCTCATGAAATGGAGATTCGGTCATGCGAAAGGGCAAGGAATATTTCAAGCCACTGATTATCTGTACACCACTCGCTCTTGCACTCAACGCCTGCGGTGGAGGTGGGGGTGGTGACAACCCAGATCCAGATCCCGGTCCCGATGACAACAACCGCGCACCAACCGCTCAGGATGTCTCGGTACAGAGCGACCTGAGCAGTCCGTACATCAGCATCAAACTGGTTGGTACAGATCCGGATCAGGACACCCTCTCCTATGTGCTTGACGCCGCAAGTTCAGGCTCCGGATATGAGCGTGCTTTCGTGGATCCCAACGGGGGATA
>JARRNW010000060.1:0-11294 GCA_037384565.1 Candidatus Thiodiazotropha sp. | reverse complement strand
TGTTGCGAAACTTGAGTACTTAAATCTCCTTCGACCACAAAATGTGACGCCTATCATAGTGCTTTTGTGGCTGAGTCACACTGCGGAATATGCCAGCAAATAGTGTGAATTCCGTCCCTCGAAAGTGTGATGTTGTGTATGCAGAAAACCCCGTCACAACCGTCATAGTGAGCAACATCGTCAGGGAGACGAAAACTTTTTCGAGGTCAAAGCTCATGAAAGCAACACGCAAACTTATCACTATCGCCATCGTTTCGGCTCTATTCTCCACACAGTCGACCTTCGCCCAGGCGGCCGCCTTCTCGTTCGACAAGGCATACTGGAAAGACAGCAGAAGTCTTCTGGTATACCAGGGTCGTGGCGTACCCGGCAGCGTTGTTGAAACCTTTCTCGCGAACACCTCCGACTTGCTCGGCAGCACGGTTGTGGATCGGCGCGGCAATTGGCGCCTCTATAGCAGACGCCCCAGTGTGCTTCCCTGCGCTGTCCGCGCGGAGAGCGGTTCCAGCTCGGATGAAAGATCGGTCTCCAATGCACCAGCCACTTGTGTCAGCGCCGATACAGGTGGGGGCGACACACCTCCGGAGAATACCGCGCCTGTAATCAGCGGCTCCCCGAGCACTCAGGTCGCCGAAGGCCAGGCCTACTCCTTCCTGCCCAGCGCCAGCGACGCCGACGGCAACAGCCTGACCTTCTCCATAGACAATTGTCCGGCATGGGCCAGCTTCAACAGCGCCACCGGTCTGCTGAGCGGAACCCCGGGCATGGACGATGCCGATACCTACCCCAATATTCTGATCAGCGTCTCTGACGGCAGCGCGCAAACCAGTCTGTCGCCTTTCGCTATCACGGTCGCGGATGTGGTTGAAGAAGGCGGTACCTTCCAATTCGCCAGTAATGGCTACGATGTCGAGGAAGGCAACACGGTCACTTTGACGGTTACCCGCAGCAACAGCCATGGCGCCGCCACAGTGAACTACGGCACCTACGGCGTGGAAGCCCGCAATACGGAGGACTACAACGGATATGCCTGGACGCCCTTGAGCTTCCTGGACGGCGAATCCAGCAAGACCATCCGTCTGACCACTCTGACTGACAACATCGTCGAAGCGGATGAAACTCTTGCAGTCCATCTCGACTCACCGAGTTCCGGTTACACTCTGAACAACCCGAGCATCAGCATCGTCACCATTCATGATGCGGCAGTTATTAACACCGCACCAGTGATCAGCGGCTCCCCGGCCACCAGCGTAGCCGAAGGCGCAACCTACAGATTCGCACCGACCGCCAGCGACGCGGAAGGCGATACCCTGACCTTCTCCATCGTCAATCGCCCGTCCTGGGCCAGCTTCGATACCAGAACCGGTGTACTCAGTGGTACCCCCGACATGTCCCAGGCCGGCACGACCAGTGACATCCGCATCAGCGTAAATGACGGCAGAGCCACGGCATCCCTGAGCGCCTTCAGCATCACCGTCACCAACACCAACCAGGCACCGACCATCAGCGGTTCCCCGACCACACATCTGGATGAAGGCGTAGCCTACCGCTTCACCCCTTCCGCCAGTGATCCGGACGGCGACGACTTGACTTTCTCGGTCAGTAACCTGCCAAGTTGGGCGAACTTCAATACCAGCACCGGCGCCATCACCGGCACCCCGGACTCCAATTCCGCCGGTACCTACTCGAATATCGTGATCCGCGTCTCCGATGGCAGTGCGCAAGCCAGCCTGTCAGCCTTTGCCATCACGGTCGCGGATGTGGCCGAAACCGGCGGTACCTTCCAGTTCGCCAACAATGCCTACACGGTTGAAGAAGGCGGCACGGCCACCCTGACCGTCACCCGCAGCAACAGCCACGGCGCCGCCACGGTGAACTTTGGTACCTACGGTGTGGAAGCCCGTAACACGGTGGATTACAACGGATACGCCTGGACCCCGCTGGACTTCCTGGACGGCGAAACCAGCAAGACCATCCGTCTGGTCACCCTGACCGACACCATTGCCGAAGGGGACGAAACCCTGGAAGTCCATCTCGACGCACCGAGCACCGGTTACACCCTGAATTCACCGAGCGTAAGCACCGTGACCATCCAGGATGCGGAAGTTCCGAACACCGCGCCGGTAATCAGCGGCACCCCGAACTCCAGCGTGGTCGCAGGTACCTCCTACAGCTTCACTCCGGATGCTTCCGACGCCGATGACGACACCTTGACCTTCAGCATCACGAATCTGCCGAGTTGGGCCAGCTTCAACACCAATAACGGCACCCTGAGCGGTGTACCCAGCGACAACGACACCGGCACCTACAGCAACATCGTGATCACAGTCTCCGACGGCAGCGAGGCAGCCTCTCTGAGTCCCCTGAGCCTGACCGTGGAAGCCGTACAGCAAGCCACCACCGGTAGTGTCAGCCTCGCCTGGGTTGCCCCGAGTACCAGAACCGATGGCAGCAGCCTGGACCTGAGTGAAATTCACGGCTACCGCATCTACATGGGCACCACCTCCAGCAACCTGGAACCGGTCCTGGATCTGGACGATGGCAACGCAGACTCCACGGTCATGGACAACCTGGAAACCGGCACCTACTACTTCGCCATCACAGCCTACGACGATGCCGGCAGCGAAAGTGACCTGTCCAACATCGCAAGGAAAGAGGCCATGTAAGCACTCACAACGGCAAACGGATTTGCCTTCGACAACCGATTGGTTGGCAACTACATCAGACTACCGGAGTTCTCTTCAGTAGTCTGATGTTTTATTTGGGGTCCGGAAAAACCGGACTTTCAGTTTCTCACTTCCACCCGAAGAATCGGATAGGGGCTCTCGCCGAAGCTGATCGTCAGGGTATTCCGCTCACCACCACGGAAGGTGTAGCCGGTGTTGATTGGGTTTCTGCGCGTTCCATCCGCAAACAGTGCTACGAGGTGCTCCTCATCGAGCAATCGCTGAGATGACGACTGGTTGTGCAGGGTCACTACGGCCCAACGCGCTCCAGAAGGATTACTCATCAGCAGATAGGACTCAATCCTGAAATCACCCCGTTTCGGCAACAGCTCATCACCGTCGGAGAACCTCAGATCGAGTGCCTCGGGTATCGGTTGATCAAAGGTCAGCACTTCCTGCTCCGGGATGCCTCCCGCCTGCAGGCAGGTCATCCCGGATAACAGAAACAATGGCCAAATTCCGTTTTTCATACAGTACTCCTCCCTGTCAATTTTACTCCGGCAACGACCGGATAACCCTCAACGTTTGTATTTAGCCTCCAGATCCGCCTCACCAAGGCTGTGAGCATGGATCATATAGCCAACCAGCGCCGCGGAACTCTGAGGATCGATATCCAGGCTCTCCACATCCAGAGCGAAGACCTTGAACTGGTAGCGATGGGGTTTGTCTCCGACCGGGGGGCAGGCACCGCCGAAGCCGGCCGCACCGTAATCGTTACGATGTTGCACCATCCCTTTGGGCGCGATATTGGTATCCGTGTCCCCGGCGTTACGGGGCAGTTCCCGGACCTTCGCCGGGATATCGTAGGCAAGCCAGTGCCACCAGCCACTGCCGGTGGGGGCATCCGGATCGTAGACCGTCACGGCGAAACTCTTGGTACCGGTCGGGACATCACGCCAGGCAAGCTGAGGTGAAAGGTTGTCCCCCTCGCAGCCAAACCCGATGTACTCCTGGGCCTTGGGCATGAGTTTTCCCGGTTGAATATCCTGACTGGTCAATTCAAAAGCTTGGGCTGATGATACAAAAGTAAATACCGCCATGATGGTGAGCGATTTTGCGAACGTCATACTTGGGCTCCCTTTGATGTGATAGGGAGGAATTGTGATTCACATCATGTAATGATGGCAAGTCATCAAGTACGTACCGCCAATACGATCTGATTGCGCAGGGACTTCAACAGGTTGAGCCGCTTTTTATCAATCGCCAGACCATGGGGACGTGCGTGATCCGCATAGATCAGTCCCAGTGTGCGTTTGTTGACCACCAGGGGGAAAATCAGAAACGAACCCGCCTTGGATATCTTTTTGTACCAATCCGGAATATCCGCCTGGATCTTTTGCTCGGTGGCATCGGCGATATAGACATCCACGGCGTTTTTCAACGCCCCATGGAACACATCCACGTGGTAGGTGGTGGGAAAACGGAAGGCCTTGACGAACGCATCGGCATCCTCACCGAACCCAAGCCGTCCGGCCATCTCCCCCTTTTGCCGATTCAGCAAAGCAAGCACCACCCGTTGGAAACCCACGGCCCGGTACATGGTTTCGAGGACCACGTTGAAAATCTGCGAAACACTGTGGTCACCGACCAGCATTCCGGTCACCTCCTGCAGTCCGTCCATCAGCAGCGCCTCGGTGTCCTCGGTGCTGGGCTGGGCTGACATTTCCGCAGACTCCTCCTGGGTTTCCTCATGCCGTTCATCCAGGATCTGGGTCCCGCCCAGGCCATCCCGATTGAGTGACTGGGATGCCGCGCGCTCCGCCTCAGCCTTACCCGTGTTCGTCTGTGCCCCACCCTTGAGTTTTTCTATGAAACTGGCGGACACATCCGAGGCAATGGCCTGCGCCACCTCCTGAAATTCATCCAGGGACTGCTGCGCGAGTTTTGTCACCATCTTGGTATTGAGATCGAGATTTTTTGCATACTTCTTGGTCAGCGACTCCAAGGCGTCCTTGTTATCGAGTCCGTCTTCGACCAACACCTTCATCGCTTCATTCGCGAACCCGGTGACCAGACGTCGCTTTTCGATTCGATTGACCGGCTTGCGCTCCCCCTGCCAGGCCTTGAGGGTCTCGATGAGTGGTTTCGGAAAATTCCACTGTTTGGCGATCTCCATGCCGATGCGCTCAAAACCCACACCCAGCACAGCGTGTTGCACCGCAATGGGCTCCATGCCCTCGGCCTCGATCTGTCGCTCGATCTCCCGGGACTCCTCCGGCAGGTAGAAGGCCACCAACAGTTTGCCCAGATCGTTCAGTAATCCGCTAAGAAAGTACTCCTCCTGGTCGCTGGGATCGATCTCCCCCGCCAGATTATGCGCCAGGGTAGCGCGGAACATGGCTGCGGAGACCAGTTCCCGAAGCCGTTCGGCCTGCTCCTTGTTTTCGATGTGTTCGAAAAAGATCAGGGAAGCCGCCAAGGAGCGGATCGCCTGGGTACCCAACACCACCACGGCCCGGGAGACGGTGCCGATACGTCCGGAAAAGCGACCATAGTAGGCCGAGTTAACGACCTTGAGAATTTTGTTGGTGAGGGCAAAATCCTTGACGATCACCCCGGCCATCTGGTTGACGTCCTTGTCGCTGACATTGGTCATGGCATTGATACTGCGCACCGACTGGGAAAGGGCCGGGAAATCGCTCTTGCGTTTCATGCGGCGCAGCAGAAAATCCACCGTCCCGCTGGCTTCGTCGTGTTCGGCGGAAACCTCACCCTTCGGTGCGCGCATCTCGTTAAAGGCCTTGAGCATCTCCTGGGCGTCGCGATAGCGCAACGCCGGATCCTTCTCCAGGGATTTGAGTATGAACCGGTCGAGTTTCTCATCGACCACGGAATTGAATTGGGACGGTGGCCTGGGATTCACCTTGAGGATCGCCTCGACCACCATCTGCTGGTCATGGCCACTGAACACCGGCATACCGGTAAGCATTTCGTCGAGGATCAAGCCCAGGGCAAACACATCAGCCTCGGGCCCGACCTTACCAGACTGGATATATTCCGGGGCCAGATAGCGGGGTGTTCCAATGAGCTGTTTATCTGGCCCCTTGGACTCCTTGACCAGCCGGGCAATACCGAAGTCCATGATCTTCGCCACCTGATCGTGACTGATGATGATATTTGAAGGCTTCAGGTCACGGTGCACGATACCGGCCTTGTGGGCCTCGCTCATCCCTTCCAGGAGACCCTTGAAAATCTGCAGCGCCAGGGGCATTTCCAAGGCTTCCCCCTGTATCAGATCGGAGAGCAGATCACCCTGGGCGAATTCGAACACCAGATACGGAGTACCCTGGTAATCCCCCGCCTCATAGATCGAGACGATATTCGGGTGTTGCAGTCTGCTCATGGTCCGCGCTTCATCCCGGAACGAAGAAGACTGCAACGAGCGGTCGAGCAGTTTGATCGCCACCTGACGTTCCAGCCGACTGTCCTGGCAGAGGTACACAGTGCCCTGATTACCTGCCCCCAGCTTTTGGCCTACCAGAAAACGCCCGATCTTTTTTGGCCCCATAAACCTGCCCTGATGCACGCCGAGACGATCACTCGGCCTGAGTTGACTGTAAAAATCTATGAACCGTGCAAATGTGCATGTGACTGACAGCTTCCTTACCATCCTTGGAAAGCTTAGCGGCAAGGGTGACAAAATACTTACCTGGATCCGTGGGTTCATGGCGAGTGCAGAGTGTAAAATATTGGTTTCCCAGTGGTATCAAAAAATCTGAGCTTCACCCATCGGTTAAGCGGGCATTTTTGATCCGCTGGGGAGGCAATAGCTTGCGCTATGTGCCGTCATGAACCCACGGATTCAGGTACTAATGTTATGATCGGAATAGACGGTGGGAGTGTTGTGTTCGAGCCGGGTGGATGATAGACCGTAAGGTCCCGGCCCGTTCGCGTCTATTTATTATCAGAGGGGAAAGGCGATGACTTATTTACCCACCGTCATCCCTGCGGATGTCGTGAGCCAGAAAACCTAATGGTGTGATATTTCTGGATGCCATCCTGTAGGTTCGTAAACGGCGCATCCCTGCACCACTCCTCCGGCATTCGTCGAAATGGCGGTGGTTTTAGCTTAAGCAAGTGCCATTCAGCTCAGAGAGGAATATCCAATCGCAGGAGTTCAGACTCCAGGGCTGCGGTATTCAACCCCGGGGGCACCCTGAGATCCTCCCCAGCGCCGATCCCGATCAGATCGATGCGTTGCGGTAAATCACCGAGCTGTTGCGCCAACGCCAGGGCATCAGCCACCCCAAAGCCATGACAGGACGTCAGCGTGGAAGAATCCGCCAGGGTCTCCCGGGAGATCATCGCCACTTCACCCGCCGCAACCCCTTGTAGTACGGCGTCGATGATGACCACCTGCTCCACCCCCTCCAGGTAACGCAGCAAACCGGATCCCGGACGATCGAGCTTAATCAGTTCACAGCCGTCCGGGGCACGGGACTGCAGATGGTCAATAGCCTCCCAGCCCAGACGATCGGCGCCGAAGGGGGATCCGACACCGATAATGCGGATCATCCGCGGTGGACATTCAGCTTGAGGAAATGGGTCGCACAGGAGATGCAAGGATCGTAATTGCGAATCACCTGTTCGGCCCGCAGCCGCAGCACCTCGTCGCTATGATCGAATCCCAGTTTCTGCAGGGATAGGCTCAGGTCCTCCTCGATCCGGGCCTGGTTCTGACTGGTAGGGGGAACGATTCGGGCGTAATGTACGATACCCTGATCATCCACATCGTAACGATGCCAGAGAATCCCCCGGGGGGCCTCGGTGCAACCGAAGGCATTGCCTTCCACCGGTTTCACCTCCTCATAGGCTTGCTCAGGCACCTGGTAATTATCCAGCAAGCGGATCGCCTCGGTGATGGCGAAATGGGCCTCTATCGCCCGGGCCACGATACTGTGGAACATATTGTGGCTGGGGAATTTAATCCCGCATCCTTCCATCACCTGCCGGACCGAAGCGGGCAGTTGATGAAAATTCATATTCATCCGGGCCAGCGGTCCGGTCAGATAGGGCCGCCCGTCCAGTTCGCAATGCAGCGCGTGCGAATGGGGTGCCTGAATCTCCTTGAAATGACTTTCGAAGAAACAGATGTCGGTATCCAAACCCTGGCCGCTGATCAGCCGCCCTTCGTTAATGGCATAGGTATCGGTATCGCTTAATGCGACACTGATGAAGGACTGTTCATCGTCGGGCAAGGCCAGGGATGCCGTCCAGTCCACCAGATCCGCTGCCTTGGGCAGGGCCTGGTGCAGGCGCTCCAGAATCGCGGTCACATCGGAGAGATCCGGTGCCCGATAGAACCCCCCTACCCGGACACCCACCGGATGCACCGAACGCGCGCCAAAAAGCGCAATCAGGTCGTTACCCAGATTCTGCAGTTCCAGACCGCGCCGTACCGCTTCGGGATGCTCTCCCGCCATGGCGATGGCCGAATCGAAACCGAGAAAGTCCGGCGCCGCCAGCAGGTGCACATGCAGGGCATGGCTCTGCAACCATTCGCCGCAATACATGGCCCGCCGCATGTCCCGCACCCAGGGATCCGGGGTAAACCCGGAGAGCCGCTCGAAGGCCTGTACCGCGCTCATCTGATAGGCCACGGGACAGATGCCACAGATCCGGGCCACCATATCGATCACCTGGTTGCGTTCATAGCCTTCGACAAACTTCTCAAACAACCGCGGTGGCTCGAAGATTCTGAGATTCAGGCGCTCGATCGTCCCGTTCACCAGATCCAATTCCAGTGCGCCTTCACCCTCTACCCGGGTCAGTACCGGTACGTGAATGTGTACATCACGGTGCTCAGCCATCGGCGTCACCCTGTAATTGCTCACCGGCTTTGCGAAACTCCGGTGCGCTGTTCGTTATGAAGCGAAACCGTCTCAGGACAGCGTCACGGTCCAGACCGAGTGAAAGGAAGCGCTCCGCCAATGCCGGATCATTAACCTGCTCCGCCGGACCGTAACACCCGTAACACCCCCGCCCCGTGGCGGGACAGAGCGCCCCGCAACCCGCCAGAGTGATCGGTCCCATGCACGGAACCCCTTGGGATACCAGGGTACAGACCAGCCCCTTGCGCTTGCACTCCATGCACACCGGCTGAACTTCCGGGGCAGGCGTAATGCCGGAGAGTAGATCCCGCAGCGCGGTGATCACCTGCTTGGAATTGACCGGGCAACCCTGCAGCTCGAAATCGACTTTGACGTAATGGGCGATGGGTTCGGACCGACTCAGAACATCGATCCATTCGGGATGCGGATAGACCGCGCTCATCCAGCTGTTTCGGTCGGCGAAATTGGCCAGCGCCTGGATACCACCGGCGGTAGCGCAGGCGCCGATGGTCAGCAACAGTTTGCTTTGCTCCCGCACCCGGCGGATCCGTTCCACATCCTCGGGGGTGGACACACTGCCTTCCACCAGGGCGACATCCACCAGCGCATCGGGAGCATTGGGACCGGCCTCCGCGAAATGCACGATCTCCACCAGTTCCGGCAACTGCAGCAGGGGTTCGCCGAGATTCAACAAAGCCAGCTGACAGCCATCGCAGGAGCTGAATTTGTGGACGGCAAGTTTGGGTTTTTCAGCATCACTCATGGGTCACACTCATTGCGTTGTAAATTTTGAATGATGAATTTTTAATTTTGAATTAATGTGTTCGCTTTGCTCACAACTCATGTTTGATGAGTCTTAATTCAAAATTTAAAATTCACAATTCATAATTGGTTTTATCAAAACCCTTTCGCCCCCATAAAATCCGCCAATTCCGAATAGCAAAAGACCGGTCCGTCCCGACACACGAACTTGGGACCGATCTGGCAATGGCCGCACTGTCCGATACCGCATTGCATGTTGCGCTCCATACTGAACCAGATCTGGTGATCACTAAGTCCCAGGGACCTGAGGTTGGCGATCGCGGCCATCATCATCAGTTCCGGACCGCATAACATGACAAGGGTGCGGTTGACGCGCAGCTGCAGCTGGCTGATCAACTCGGTCACCATACCCTGTTGGCCAGTCCATGCACGGGTGGTCACATCCGCAGCCAGCAACACATGCACATCGGGCTCCCGGGTCCAGGCCTCGTACTGCTCCCGCCATATCAGGTCATTGGCATGCTTGACCCCCTGCAGGATGTTGATATGCCCGAACTTTTCGCGACGCTTCATCAGGTAGCGGATGACCGACACCAGCGGAGCGCAACCCAAACCTCCAGTAATCAGCAAGATGTCACGGCCCTCCGCATCCTCCAGGGGCCAGCCCCGGCCAAAGGGACCGCGAACCCCCACCCGATCACCGGGCTGCAACCGTGACAATCCCTCCGAAACACGCCCCACGACACGGATGGTGTGGTCGAAAAAGTGGCTGTCCAGGGGATCGTTGACGATCGAGATCGGAATCTCGCCGGTACCGAACAGGGTCACCATGTTGAACTGACCCGGCGCGAACTCGAACGCCCCCTGGGCGTCCCCATCCTCGAACTGCATTCTCAGGGTGAAGATGGTCGGCGCTTCCTGGATCCTTTGATCAATCACTGCGGTACGGGGCAGATACAGATCAGGCATCGATACTGCCCTCCCATAAAATAGTACTGACCTCCTGAACCAGATCGATCCCGACCGGGCACCAGGTGATACAGCGACCACAACCGGTACAGCCGATGCGACCCTGCTGGGTCTGCCAGCCGGCCAGTTTGTGCGTCGCCCACTGGCGATAGCGCTGGGAAGTCTCACTGCGTACCTTGAAAGGGCCCATGCTGCTGTGGCTGGCGCTGAAGCAGGAATCCCACTGACGCAACCGCTGCGCGCTCTGCCCATCCAGCGAGCGTTCGTGCACCGCGTTGAAGCAGAAACAGGTGGGACAAACCGCGGTGCAGTTGCCACAGGAGAGACAACGATCCCCGACCGCCTGCCAATGCAGGTGTTCCAACCGCTGATAGAGACGCATCAGCTCATCCCCGTCCGGCAGACGACGCTGTTGCTCCTGGGCGGCCTGATCGGTCTGCTGCTGCCTCTGCTTGAGCTGAGCCTCCTCTGCGGGCTGCAAGGCGAGATCCCGCAACACCGCCTCCCCCCGTTCCGTAGCCGCCCAAAGCAGGTACCCATCATCGAGTTCGGACATGCCGATATCCAACCCCTCATCCACCGCCGGGCCATCCCCGGTGGAGACGCAGAAGCAGGTCTCCGCAGAGTGGGCGCAGTCCATACCGATCAACAACAGGGACTCACGTCGTGCACGATACTGGGGATCCGGTGCATCGGCATGCAGAAAATGACGGTCTTGAATGGCCAGGGCAGACAGATCGCAGGCCCGGACACCGATCACAGCCGTGGGTGAAACCTCAGGGATACAGACCTCAAAGCTCAGCCCCGCCGCCTGTTCGCTCCACAGCGTTTCACTGGGTGCGAAGCAGAGCGGTTTCAACCCTTGCGGTCCGTGATTCCAGTCGAACAGACGCTCCCCGTCCCCCTTGTACAGCCGATAGTGACCCGGATGCTGCTCATTGAGCAAACCGGGACGAAACTGATCGACTGAGACGACCTCCTGGAACTGTAGCCCCCCATCCCGGGG
>JARRNW010000059.1:0-29400 GCA_037384565.1 Candidatus Thiodiazotropha sp. | reverse complement strand
ATAGCCACTGATCAGGCGTACCGGCAACCCCGATGCACGCAGGATCAACGCCACCGCGGATGCGGTGTCGAGCAGATTGCCCTGTGCACGCTCAAACCAGAGTCGATCGAGGGCATCCGAAGCATCACCCGCTGGCTCATCGGTTTTCCCATAGTTGGCACGCAACCATTGGTAGATCTTGCGGATTCTTTCCTCAGGATCTGGATATTGTTTGGCCAGTTCAACGCCTAGGGCCTTCAAACGTGGATTTCCGGGAGGATACTCAAGCGCCCCCCGCAAGCTATCCTGATCCAGGGGCGGTGCGGCCCGGTAGTGCAGATAGGCGGTGCTGCGGTAACTGAACTCCTGGTTGAGCTCACGGATCGAGAGCAACTGCAGATCACGGCTGATGAAAGTCTCGGGCGAACCGCCCTCTGACAGATCCAACCCATAGAGCCAGCGTTGACCATGAGGCATCACCCGCACTTCATAACCTAAACCTTGAGCCGTCTCCGTCTGGATATCCCGCGTCCAATCTTCGGCGCGGCTGTATTGACCGCGCATCAGTTCTGAACGGCGCAGCGCACCCTCGGGTAACGCCCATTCAACGCCATCGAAAAGATAAAAAACCGGACCCCGCCAGTAGAGCTCGCTCTTGTAAGGCACTTTGCTATCGAATTTCGCCACCAGTACGGTTACTGCCTGGGTGAGAAACGAACCCAGTTTGTCCCCGCGCAGGCGGTTGCCTTCCAGGGGCGGCTCCGGAGGGGTAGTGGCAGTGAGCGTCAAGGGCATGCCAAATGACAGCCCGAGATCCCACAAAGGTCCGGGAAATCGGGGAAAGATAAAAAACAGCAGCAACGCCATCGGCAATGCAAATCCGAACAGACGTCCACTCAAAATCAGACTCCGCCGCCAGCGAGACCGCCCGGGACGGGCCATCACCACCATGGCGGTCACCAGCCCCAGGATCAACAGCAGGATATAGGCCAATCCCGCCAGTGAAGACCAGTAGAGCGTGCCGATACCGGCCAGCACGATGCCCAGAGCCAGCAGCCAGAGGCTTTCCCGTTTACGCCTCGCCTCCACCAGCTTCAAAGCGGCAACCAGAACGATAAAGCCCGTCACTGACTCGGCACTCAACCAATGGCCCTGACTGAACAGCACACCGACCGGATAGCCGCCCACCGTCAACGGCATGAACAGGGACCAGAGGCTTCGCAGGCGCCGCTCACGGAACTGAGCAGCCCCCCACAGCATCACCAATAGCAACACGCCCCACAACCAGGAATAGATCAGGGGACTGACGGTCAGCACACACAACAGCAATAGCACTCCCAGCAGAGCACGCAACCCTGCATCCATGTCCGATGGCCCGATCATCTCCGCTTCCATGAACCGGACGCCGCTCATACCGACGCCTCGTTGCTGCGGAACCCCGCTAACCGCGTCAGGCACCGATTGCGTTGCTTCACGCCCCGGTCCGGCGCGATCAGCTCACCTCCCAGCATCAACCCATATTCGTCGCCCAGGCGATCGGCCTCCAACACCCAAGCGCACAACTGAGACAGCCGCGCCTCCAGAGGCAGGGAAGCGAGACCCCGCTCGTCCACGTCCGGCGTGAGCATGCTGACGATGGACATGTTCGTCCAGTTTCAAATCGCCCTGGGGTTTGGGATAGATCCATACCTTCGGCACCGGCACAACGCTACGGGAAAGTCGGAAAATCCCCAGGGGAAAATCGCAGGCAAGGCGCAGATCCACCGCCGCGAACGAGCCTCTCCGGGACGTTGGCAGATGACCGAGCAACGGCTGTGACTGCGCTTCGGGCAGATCCGCCACCTCCCCCGAAATTCGATTCACCCTGAGGTAGAGCGCCTCGCTACCCCGTCTGCCTCGATGAGTGACCCCCAATCGATAGACCAGCCGGTCTCCCGCGAATACCGGCTCCGCCTCCACACCGATCGCCTCGATCTGGCGCAGATTAAGCCACCCCAGCACAACCCCGGAGAGAAACAGCGAAAGCAATAGAAACACCAGCAAATAGAGCAAGTTATTGTTGTAGTTAACGGCCATCAGATAACCTGCGAGAGTAACCGCCAGAAGCATTCCTCCCGTCAGGGTCAGAGCGCCCCGTACCGGCCCGAGGGCCGTTTTAGTGTGCCCGACATCCACCTCAAGGAATCTCGACATGTTCCAACAGCTCATGCAATCTGTCCTGCACCGACTCCGTGGAGGCCATGCCCGCCAAGCGGTGCAAAACCACGGGAATGAACACACTCTGCACATCCATCGGGATCACCTTGTCATCCCCCCGCAGCAGCGCCCAGGCCCGTGCGGCACGAATCAGGCTCTGGGCCGCCCGAGTGGAGAGCCCCACCTCGAAGCGCCCGCCATTGCGGGTCTGATGCACAAGATCGAGGACATAACGCACCAGCGCCTCGGAGACCGTTACCCGATCCACCGCCTCGCGCAACCGGAGCAACGCCTCCGGTGACAAAGTGGCGGTCAATCGTTCAAGTCGCGTCCGCCGCTCCTGCCCCAACAGAATCTCCGTCTCCGCCTGACGATCCGGATACCCCAGGGAGAGACGCATCAGAAACCGATCGAGTTGCGCCTCGGGCAGGGGAAAGGTGCCGATCTGTCCATGCGGATTCTGGGTGGCCACGACCCAGAAGGGCATGGGCAATGAACGGGTAACCCCATCGACACTGACCTGACGCTCCTCCATCGCCTGCAGCAGGGCGCTTTGAGACTTGGGCGGCATGCGGTTGATCTCATCAACCAGCAGTAATTCGCTGAAGATTGGTCCGGGTATGAAACGGAAATCCTCTTCCTTGCGGGAGAACACCTGGGAGCCGATCAGGTCTCCGGGCAAGAGATCATTGGTGCCCTGCACCCGCTGCATCTCCAGCCCCGTGACCCGCGCCAGCCCCTGCGCCAGCAGGGTTTTACCGGTGCCCGGCAGATCCTCCAGCAACAGGTGCCCATCGGCCAGCAGACAACTCATGACCAAACGCAGCTCCTGGGTTTTGCCCAGCAACAGCCGGTCGAGTTGCTGCAGTGCATTGCTCAGGCTCTCCTGAAGGGTCTGTTCCATTCGTATCACTTGGGTTTCGGCGTTCATATCTCACTCACAAGGTATTTAAAAATTGAATCAGTTCCTGGCGCTGGGTTCGCTCCAGGCGCATGAAATGCTGTTTGGCCGCCAGCGCTTCACCCCCATGCCAGAGAATCGCCTCCTGCAGATTACGCGCCCGTCCGTCATGCAGGAAAAAGGTATGACCATTCACTGTTTCGGTCAGTCCGATACCCCAGAGGGGCGGGGTGCGCCACTCCTGGCGCGTCGCTTCGAAGTCAGGCCGACCGCTCAGCCCCTCTCCCATGTCATGGAGCAGCAGATCGGTATAGGGATGGATGGTCTGAGCATTGAGCCGCGCTTGCGGATGCCCCCCGGTGACCGTCTCGCTCTTGTGGCAGGCAGCGCAGCCGATTTGATGAAACAGCGCCTCGCCCCGTTGCGCCGCCGGGTCATCGAGTGAGCGTCGGTAGGGAACGGCGAGAAACTGCAGATAAGTGACCAGATCCTGAAACGGTCCCTCTTCAATTTCGAGCCTGCCGCTGTCGTAAGCCTCCAGACAGGCCTGCTGTTCTGGACGGCAGTTCTGATAGGCCAGAAAGTCGCGACGTCGCTCACTGGTCAATTCGCGAAACATGGGATTGGTGACCCCCATGTCATTGAACGCAGCGTCGCCGGCCTGCATGCGCAGGGTTGAGTTGTTGGCCTTCCAGCCGAAACGGCCGAGTTCCCGCCTGCCCTTTTCCGGATTCCAGGCGTAGTTGGGGCGCCCCGAAATCCCGTCCCCGTCTGCGTCGTCGGGGTCGGCCCAGGCCAGAATCGTCGATTCCGGTATCGCCTCCAGCAAGCCCAGGCCGAATACCGGGTTGGCGACACGCCCCTCGATCAGCGCATCGGGTTGCAGGTTTCCGTGGGCCAGATCGGTTATTAGAAATTCAGGAGCCCGCAGGCTGTATGCCTCGCCGTCCGGAAATGCACCTGGATGCTCATGCCAGCGGATACGGGTCTTTGCCTCCGGCGGCACCCCCGGGGTGCCCCGGTCGGCGATCTGATAGCCCATACCCGGGTGGGTGCTCATGGGCTGTCCATGCAGTCCCTTACCTGGCACCGAAACGCGCAGAAACAGGCCATTCATCATCTCGTCGGGACCGGCCGGCGGACGCGCTCGGCCATCGGAGACATGGCAACTCTCACAGGCATCGTTGTTGTAGTGGGGCCCCAGACCATCGGCATCATAGCGCCAGCCTGAAGGCAGCGCCTCGGTGAAAGGACGTTCGAACACACCATCACCCCGGTCGAAGGCCGCCGACATCCCCCAGGAGAGATTCGGAGCCTCCTGTTCGAAAGCCTTTCTGCCGGAGTGGAAGTGGGTCAGATCCCCGCCAGAGAGGCTGCGCGGATCCTCGTTAGCAAGATAACCCATACCCTTGTCGCCATACCCCCCGTAGGGAAGCACAAAGGAATGGTAGGCCTGATAACCCAGGCCGCCCAGCGCCAGCGCCAACACCACCAGACTCAGGCGCAGCACCCAACCATGCCCACCTTTGCCTCCCACAGGTGCCTCGTCGGTGAGAATCTCGCAGCTCATCACGGCACCTCCGGCAGGCTATCTCGATAGTAGGTGTTCCCGGGTGCCCGCGCATGATGGCGCGTCAGATAGAGCCGCAGACCGATCACCACCGCGGCCACGATCGTCAGCCACACCCCGTAGCCGGCCAGCAGGTGCGCGTAACCCCAGCCGGTATCCACCCAGCGGATGTCGACGAAGACACTGAAAAAGAAATAGGCGTACCAGGAGCCGCCGGCGATGGCCGGTGCGATCCACATGGAGATCCTGCGGGTCTGCATCAGGATCGCGTTCACCAGGATTACGCCCAGCAGCGTCAGGCGCATCAACACCTCCGGATTGTGGGTCCAGTAGAGGTAGTTGTTCACCTGAACGCTGTAGACGAACATCAGCAGTTCGGAGCTAATCGCAATAGCCATGCCGATGCGCAGCAGCCGGTAGACGATGTGCAGAAACCTGTGCTGATCCCAGGAGGTGTAACCCTGCGCCAGTACCACATGATAGAAAACCATCGCGTGGGTCGAAGATCCGACGCACAGTCCCACCCCCAGTTGGTGATAAAGATTAACCCAGAACAATAGCTCCATGGTTCAGACTCCGGTCTCTTTGGTTAAGGAAAAGTCGAGTCGCCGATAGTTATCCGCCGACCCGGGTTTAACGAATAGAATGATCTGATCGACCGGAGGCGAAACCGCTTCCTTCTCTGGAGACCAGCCGAACGGATGTACACCCGGCGCGGCGCAGCCACTCAGAAAAACGGCGATGATCGATGCCAAACCTGTCACACGCATGGGGTTCATTCTCTCAGTTCGTAGCTCAGCTCGATGCCTTGACGCTCGAGGGTGTCTTCCAGGTTACGGGGCGATATCAGGTAGGCCCGCGCCGTCTCGTCCGCTTCGAGTCGCTGCTTCCTGTCAGTCACCGGCCAGGCCACCCCCTGCCAGTAATTACCCAACAGATCCCCTTGCAGCGAACTGGGCATCAGTCCCAGATTGCGCACCCAGACCTCGGTAACAAACAGCCCCTTGTCCTGCCATACCCTGCGGCTGCGCACTGCCAGATCTCCAACCCTCCAGCGCAGACTCAGCGCATCGACCGGTTGTGACTCGAGTGCCCGGATCGCCCGGCGCAACTCACCGGCCAGGGCATCCACCTTACGGGAGGCCGGCACCGTTTCGCCCGGCGTGTGCTCATCGAGAATGCCGGCGAATGCCGCTTCCGACTCCTCGCTTAACAACTCCCGTTGAATCTCTTCGGTGCTCTTGTCCGCCAGCCAGGCCTGGTCATAGATGAACGGTTTGATCAGTATCACCAGTTCGGAACGATCGCCCCCCTCCTGCTCCCGGGTGAACAGACGTCCCAGCCCGGGAATATCACCGATCAGCGGAATCTTGCTCACCTCGTGACTCTTCTCCCGCTCGATTAATCCCCCCACCGCGATGGTCTGGCCGCTCTTGGCGATGGCGGTCAGCTCCAGGGTGGTGGTGCTTACGGTATCGATGTTGAACTCCATCACCGTGCCTCCGGATCCGGTCACCGGAATGCTCGCGGCCCCAGGATTGACCCGCGAGATCTGCTGCTCGACATCCAGGGTCAGGGTCTCGTCGGAGTTGATGCGCGGCCAGATCTTCAGCAGAGTGCCAACCTTCTGTTTGTTGATCTGAGACTCCACCACCAACGGCGTGGTGGTGCCCGACTCGGTCACCTCGCCGCCGCTGGTGCTCACACCCTCCACAATGGGCCGCTCCTCACCGATGAACAGCTCCGCCTCCTTGTTGTTGGAGGCCATCAGCAACGGCGTGGAAAGCACCTCGACTTTGTTTTGGGATTCGAACAATTGCAGCCGCCAGATCCAGTTGCCTCGGGCGAGCTGAAAGATGAAATTGCTCGCCTCCAGGGCATTGTTGCCCAGTCCCATGGCCAGTTCCGGCAGGCTCGAACCGCCCAGTGGATTGACGCCCATGCCGGTGTCCGGTCCCTCGCTGGAACCGTTGGTGTATTGAAAATCGAAAACCGAGCGGTCGTCGTTCCCCAGACTGAGCTTGAGGATCTTCATCTGCAGCAACACCTGCCTGGCGGGCCGGTCGAGGGCCTGAATCAACGCCGCGATGTCGTCCAGCGCCTTCTCGTCACTGCTGCGCACCAGCAGCAGGTTATGCAGTCGGTTGTAGGTCAGTTGGAAAGGGGCCGCCTTGATGCTGCCGGTCAGGTCTTGCGCCTCGTAGCGCACCTCGGGGCGGAGATTCTTGCCCACGTCATAGGAGATCTCTTTCACCCGGGTCACATCCCCCTGCAGCCGCTCATCGTCGTCGAAAACCGTGGTTTTCCGGTTGCTGGAACGGCTGCTCGTGATCCGGACGTTGGCGCTGTTGCTCTCGCTGCTGCTCATGTCGCCATCGAAGGGGTAGCTGTTGTCGTCCACCGGCTCCTGCAGATTGACCCGCTCGCCAAACAGGGCCTGCACCGCATTGGCCGCGCTGACCACATTCTGGTGTTTGAGATTGAACACCCGGGTCGCTTCGTGGCGATAGACCACCAGATCCTGACGAAACTGCTCATCGGTCATCAGGATGTGTACATCCGTATCGGGGTTGCGCCGGTGCCACAACCCGGTAATGCGGCAGATACTGTCAATCACCCCAAGCAGATGTGCGTCGTGCAGGAACAGATAGACTCCCTCTTTGACCTGTTTCTCGGCCTCGCGAGTAACAATGATGTTCTTGCCGGAGAGCTCCGCCAGAATCCGCACCGCATCCCCGATGCTCGCCCCACGAAACTCTACATCCCCGAGCCGGGGATCACCCTCGGCACGAACCCCCAGGGTCAGCAGCACTCCTGCCAGGAACAATCCCAACAGGGTCCATGCCCTGACCCGTCGACTTGAAGCCACATCCATCTCAGATACCCTTGTCATCGGACCACAATCACCTGACCGATCAGTCCCACCTGCACCACCAGACTCAAACGGTCGATGCGTTGGATCTTGATCACACTGTTTTCACCCTGATCGGGCAGACTGAGGGTATCGCCCTCGCGCACCACATAAGTGCCATAGCCCGCCATATCCAGCAGCGCAGCCATCTCCCCTTCGCCCTTGTTAACGACCCCTTTGAGCGACAACTTGGGAACCCGGACCTTGAGGCTTACCGGACTGAATTCCAGCTCCTTGCCGGGGGTGCCGCTCTTGCGGATCAGAGCTTCGGTCATGGCGAAGGGGTCGCGATAAACATCCCCGCGCCGCTCTGTCGCTGGGGCAACCGCCCGGGGTATCGAGGGTTTGTTTTGCACCACCCCAGTCGGCGCAGCCACAGCCGCCTGTTTCCCCGGCTCCACTCCGCCGGACCGTTCCAGCACCCGGTCGTAGTAGCGATCGAGGGTTTGCATCGAACGCTCCAGGGAAGGTGCATCCGCCGCTGCCGCGTTCAACAGCCCTCCGCCCAAAAGACACAGCCAGAGCCCGTTATTGGTACCTCTCCCGAACATCAACGCCCCCCGTTCGCCACAGCAAAAACCGCCTGAAAGAAGGCGATATACACAAACCCCACCAGACCACCGACCAGCAGCGTCAGCAGCGGCTCGATCATGCCTGTCAACTGTTTGATCCGCGCATCCAGCTCCTTGTGGTAGAACTCCGCCAGCTCCGCCATGACACTGCCCAGCTCACCGCTCTGTTCCCCCACGCTGGCCAGATGCACCATCATGGGAGGAATACCCCGCTCCCGCAGGCAAACCGCCAGATTGCGCCCCTGCAACAAATTCTCACCCGCCCGTTCGAAACTTTGGCGTAATACCGCATTGGCGTTGACGATCGCAGTCAGACGCACCGCATCGAGCAGAGTCAGACCGCTGTTGATCATCATCGAAAGGGTCCAGCCACTGCGCGCCATGGCCGCAGCGGTGATCGAGCCACCGACCAGCGGCACCCGTAACAGCCCCCGATCGATCACCAACTTGCCCTGGGACGTGGTATAGGCCGCCAGCACCAGAAACAGACCCAGTGAAATACCGGAGCCCAGCCACAGGCCGTAGTCCGAAATGAAAGCGGAGATATCCATCAGCATCTGAGTGCTGGGAGGCAGATCGGTCCCCTTGCCCTCGAGAAAGGTGGCGAACTTGGGCACCACCCCCAGCACCAGAAACAGAATCACCGCGATCGAGGCCACGATGACGATGACCGGATAGGTCAGGCTCGCCACCAGCTTACGACGGATCTCGATGGCCCGATCCAAATCGTCGGCGATCCGCGCCATCACCTCGTCCAGCTCACCGGTCATCTCACCGCTTTCGATCAAGCGGGGCATCACCTCGGGAAACACCGGCTCCTGAGCCATCGCCGAGGAAAAACCCGCGCCGGCCTGAATCCGTTGCGCCATTCGTTCCACGCTGCTGCGTAACCGATACCGGGTAAGCATCGGTGTAAGGCTTTCCAACGCCTGCACCACCGTATGCCCGGCGCGCAGCATCATCGCCAGCTGGCGGAAGAACACCAGCAGATCCAGTAGCCGCACCTTGCGATAACGTGCGGGATTGAGCCGGGAGAGCCGCTGACGCAGTCCTGGCGATTCCTCCCCACCCCGTTCCTCCAGATCCAGAGGAAAGTAGCGCTTGGCCCTCAACTGAGCGACCGCTTCGCGCCGGCTCTCCGCCTCCAGAGTGCCCTGTAACTCCGCGCCCTGTTCATCGAGCACTCGATATCGGAAGCTCGCCATCAGCCGTTCTGCGCGAAGCCGCGCACCTCATCCAACGCCGTCTCACCGGCCAACACCTTCTCCGCCGCGCACTGCCACAGACTGCTGTAGGAAACTTCCCGGCGCAGTGCCGTCTCCGCCAGTCCGGCGGCGATGCGCCCTCCCAGATCGGCATCGATCCACAGCGCTTCGTACAGACCGGTGCGGCCGCTGTAGCCGCTGCCCAGACAAACGGGACAGCCCTTGGCGCGGTAGAGAATCGTGCCATCGCAACAACCCAGCAGGGCGCTGGCGGCCGGGTCTGCCGTATAAGCCTCCTTGCAGTGAGTGCACAGCCGCCGCACCAGTCGCTGAGCCAGCACCCCGACCAGGGTGTTACCGACCAGATAGCGATCGCAGCCCAGGTTGACCAGCCGGGAGACCGCGCTCACCGCATCGTTGGTGTGAAGGGTGGAGAGCACCAGATGCCCCGTCATGGAGGCCTTTAGAGCCGTCTCCGCCGTCTCCAGATCGCGAATCTCGCCGACCAGCACCACATCCGGGTCATGACGCAGGAACGAACGCAGGGTGGTGGCGAAATCCACCTTGCCCCCGATCTGCACCTGGGTGATGCCCGGCATGCTCTGCTCCACCGGATCCTCGGCGGTCAGAATGTTCAGGTCATCCGCGTCCAACTCCCGCAGACAGGCATACAGGGTGGTGGACTTGCCGCTGCCAGTCGGGCCGGTCACCAGCAGCATGCCGAAGGGATGGCCCAGGGTCTCTAGCAATCGCTCCTGTATCCGCTCCGGCATGCCCAGCTGCGCCAGACTCAACACGCTGTCGGCCTGGCCGAGGATACGCAGCGTCACCCGTTCGCCCCACCGGCTGGGGCTCCGAGATGTCCATACCCGAGAGCACCTTGATACGATTGACCAAGGCCTCGGCCTGGTTACGGGCCAGGCGCAAACCCAGGGTCTGCATATGCCCATCGACCCGCATGCGAATCCGGGTATAGTCCCGTCCCGGCTCGACATGGATGTCCGAGGCGCGGCGGATATAGGCCTGCTTCATCACCTCATCCAAGGCACTCACCGAATCGAATGCATCGTCGGGCGCGGCTGTGGTCCCCCCATCCAGGGCGGCCAGAACGAAGCCCAGCGCTTCGGGATCGGCCACCGCCGGCTTAAGGGTGCGGCCCAAGGCCCTGTTGACCGTCTCCAAAGCCACCTGATCCGCCGGGTCGAGGGTAGCCAGCACCAGTTCCTCCCCCAGCTTTACCGGCAGCACCTTGCGTCGCTGCAGGGTCGCCAGAGAAACCTTGCCCATCACCTCCCGGGCAGGCACCACCTGATGAGCTGCCACATAGGGCAATCCATGCAATGTCGCCAGAGCCTGGAACACGGCACTTTGAGGAAACCGGTAGTGGCGCATCAGCTCATCAAGCAACGATCGCCGGTTACGCCGCGCCGTTTGCCGCAATTCGCCCACCTGAGCCGCATCGGCCAGTCCGACCTGCACAGCGGCATTCACTAAAAGCGCTTCGTTAATTGCCATAGGACGTGCCTCCCGGCCCAGCCTGAGCCAGCAACCGTTCGACCACCGGCCGATGCCGCGCCAGCCCAAGGGCCGTGTCCGCACCGATCCAGCGCTCGCGCACCAGATCCACCAGCGCCTGATCGAGGGTCTGCATCCCCTGGCTGCGGCCGCTTTCAATCACGGAATACAACTGCTTGCCCTTGTCCTGAGCAATCAGATTGGCCACTGCCGGATTACCCAGCAAAATCTCCAGCGCCGCCACCCGGCCCGCACCCTTGCTCACCGGTACCAGTTGCTGGGCCACCACCGCCCGCAGGCACATGCCGATGCGCGAACGAGCGATGCCCTGCTCGATACCGGGGAAGAACCCCACCAGCCGATCGATGGCCCCCACCGCATCATTAGTATGCAGGGTGGTCAACACCAGGTGACCGGTCTCGGCGGCGCTGATCGCTGCCTGCACTGTCTCCCGGTCGCGCAGCTCGCCCACCATGATCACGTCCGGATCTTCACGCAGCGAGGCCCGCACCGCACTGGCGAAACTCTCCGTATCGCTGTGCAGCTCACGCTGATGCACCAGCGAGTGTTTGTTGGGGTGTACGAACTCCACCGGATCTTCGATGGTGATGATATGGCGGTGGCGATGGCAGTTGATCTCATTGATCAGCACCGCCAGGGTCGTGGACTTGCCGCTGCCGGTAGCCCCGGTCACCAGCACCAACCCATCTTTGAGTTGGGACAGGGCCTGTACCTGAGGAGGCAGACGCAACTCCTGGGGGGTGGGAGCCCCTGGCCGTCGGTGTAGCCAAAATCCACCTGCCCGGTACTGCGATACTGCTCCTGCTGGCGCTCGTTGAGCATCCCATCGGCCAGCGCCGAAATCTCAACAGCGCTGAAACGTAGCCACTTCTGCGGCTCCAAACGCCCGTGCAGACGCAGCATGGGATGAAAATCCGCGGTCAGATGGATATCCGAACCCCCGTCGTTCAAGCAGGTCTCGATCAATTCCCCCAAGGCTTCGATCACCGCGGATCCGTTCATAGACTTAACACCATCTCCACGTCCAGATACTGGGCCTGCACTACCGCTTCAGCCTCGATGTCCTCGGCCAGTATCGCGCCCAGACTCAGGCGCACCGGCGAGACGTTGTATTTGAGCTGATCGAGATCCACCAGGAAGCGCTGCAGGTTGAAAAAATTTCCCGTTGCGATGTAACGCAGCAGCGGCCGCTTGTAGGGATTGTCCAGATTCAGCTCCAGACTCGCCGGCTCCAGCACCGCATTGACGTCCTCCGCCCGGGGCTGACCGACCTCCTCCACGCTTTGGATATACACCCCCCGGCTTTCCGCCAGGGACGAAATCGACAGCCGCAGCTCCTGCATCTCCTGACTGTTGTCCAGAGGCACGAAAAAACCACGCCGCGAGCCGGCCCGCTGACGCAGATCCGCCAGCTCCCGGCGTGCCGATTCGAGCTGCGAGGCCAGCCCCGCCGCCGGCGCGGGTACCTTGCCTTCCCCGGTTGCGTTCTCCAATCGGTTGCGCTCACGACTCACCAGGTTCTCGGTTTTCGCCAGCTCCCGGTAATTGCCCAGATGCCACAGCACCAGATAGCCTCCGAGGGCCAGCGCGGTCACCAGAATCAAAACCTGGTTCTGCTGTTTGCGCCCCAAAAGCCGCCAGAATTTCATGATGAACGCTCCGCCGTTTCATCCGCCTGGGCCGTGGCGTTGGGCACCACCCACAAGGTGATACCGAACCCCCGCGCTCCATGCCGCCCGATCGCCCGATTGATCTTTACATTGCGCACCCCATACCCCAGGTTCGCCACCTGCCGCTCCAACTGGCGGGAGAACAGCTGTGCCGAGGTATCGTTCACCGACCAGCCACTGAGCAAAAAACCCTGATCCACCGAGAGCCGCCGCGACTGCTCCCCGAACTGATTGATCACCACCAGTTCATTCATGCTATGCACCAGACTCTCCAATAGGGCCGGAACCAGCCTATTGCGCGCCAGTATCCGCTCCTCCCGCAACTGCGACTCGGCCAGCTTTGCGGACTCCTGCTTCACCTGTCCCAGAGCCTCCTGCATCTGCTTCTGCTCGGTTGTCACCGATTGAATCTGCCGCGCCAGCCGGCTCTGCTCCGATTTTTCATCCTTCAGCTCCGCCAGTTCAGCCTTGGCCCGGCTCAGGCTCAACTGGGTGTAGATCTCGTTGCCCAGCATGCCCAGAATCACCAGAGCCGGGATGGCATAGCGCCAGAAACCGGTGTCCTTCCACAGCGGTGGCCGGGGATCGGCGGCACGGATTCGCAGCGCACGCGACGCAGAACCCAGGCTCTCAAATCGCGCCAGGGCCGCCAGGCGCTGGGGCGCCAGCGCCCGTTGCGCCGCCGCGTCGGCCCCTTCCGCCTCAGCCCGGGCCAGCGGGGACCGCCAGCCCCAGACGGTCCGACAGCTGCTTGCACAACACCTCGAGTTCGCCAGGCTCCGTCTCCAGCCACACCGCCTGGGTAGTCGAACGCAGCAACTCCGAGGCCGCACCGCTGAGCAGATCCACCCCCGCCTCGGAACCCGGCATCCGGAACTGATTCAGATTCACCAGCGCCGCGCCTCGAAACCGCGACAGACACAACCGCTCGCCCGCCAGCTCCAGCAACAGCGATTCCCGCTCCTGCGCGTCACTCCCGGGAGGCGGCAACAGCGCCGCCGACAAACCGTTGAGCGGGTAGATCGCCTCGAGCTGCAAACCATTGCGGCGGAACATCTCCCACCACTGACGTCGCCGCGCCCGATGGATTCCCGCCCCGTACCATAGGTGCACCTGCTCACCCTCCGGGTTCTCGTCCCCGGCGTAGCTCTGCACCGCCCAGGCGCAGTCCATCTCCCCGTCCAGACCGAGCAGCCGCTCCTGCAGCTCCAGGGTCTCGTTGAGCTGCTCCCGGTCGATATACCCCAGGGTCACCGCCACCTCGCCGAACCGGGTCAGCTGCGAACCGGCATCCTTCTTCAGCTCCAGCTCCACGCCAACCTGATGGCGCTGTTGCGCGTCAATCAGCCCACGTCCCTCCAACAGGCTGCCGATGGACCAGAAATCGGCGCCATCCGCGAACAGACTCTCCAACTCCCAGCGCACCAGTTCATGCATCTGCTTCGCCGGCTTCGACTTGTCCGGCGTCACCGGCAGATCCAACAGCCCACTCACCACCTCGGCGCTGGCCAGCACCGCCCGCCTGGGCGGATGCTCCACCCCCTGGGCCTTGAGTCCGGCGAGAATCTCGTCGATCGCCCCCTGGGGCTGGATGCGCTGCGAACCGGCCAGCGCCGTGAGCCTCGGCTGCTTCGCCGACTCGGCCACCAGCCCGCCGTAAAGGGTGAAGCCATCGTAGACAAACACCAGCAGCTCGCCGCCGGGCTTGAGCCGGCTGAACAGGCGCTTCGAGAACTCAAGATTGAGGTTGATGGCCATTACTCGATCGTCCAGTTGATGGTGGAGGAGGGGAGGCCGGTGAAGGGGAAGACTTCGATTGTTGTTGTCCAGTCAGGAGAGATCAACTCAGTCGGACCTGTTCCATCATGAGAAATCAGCACCAGCGTGTGGCGTCCCACAGGGAGGGGTTGATTCAGCGTCAAAGTAAAAGATTCGGTGGAACTATTGGGAATGGAATATGCAGCAGGCGCTGAAAATGTCTGTCTCCAATATTGCCTCCCTTGGCCATTCACAAACTCCACCAGTGCAACGGCGAGGTTGGAACTGGATGAACTAATCGTTACTCCCGTTCCCGTTGTCACGTTAATGGTCAAAGTGGTAACCGGCTGCGCCCACTCCCCCTCCTCCAGGGTCAAAGAAAGGTCGTCGTCATATGGGGCTGGATCAGCATAGGCCGCCGTAACCTCATCGAGGCCGTCCCTTCCGTAGCTCTTCCAGGTAATGCGCTCGGACTCCAAAACCACGCACCATCCATGATTCCAGGCATCGCTGTACTCCGACGTGACACCCTCGTCAGGACAGTCCGCCGACCCGGCGCTGCCCTGACTGCCCCAACCGTCGCGGAAACTGTCACCGATCAGATCGGGCAGGTAGACCGGGCGGAAGCCCTTCCATAATCTTGCGTTACCGAGGTTTTCTTCATCACCGCTGTTATTGTTAAAGCCATTGCCATCCGGGGTCGGATCGAACACCGGCGTTTGTAATTCATAGGGCAGGAAATCTGCCACCGCCGGATCGGTGGCGTCATCACAGTCATCCGCCTCCAGCAACCCCTGCACACAGGGCGGCAACCGTCCATTGTCCACCACATAACCGCTTGCCAGACTCAATCGCTCCACCCCGAAGGTGCGTACCTGTATCGCCGCTTGCTTGAGGGTTAGCAGGCGGTGTTCGGTCTGGCGCAGCCGCTGCTGGGCGGCATCGTCCCCTACCGTGGCGATGGCCAGCATCGCCGTGGCGGAGAGGATGCTCACCACCAGCAGCAGCTCCAGCAGGGTCAGCCCCGCCTGAGTGTGGGCGAAACCGCTCCCTGTGCCGTGGTCTTCCACTCCGGCCTTACTCATCGCCCAGCGCCTCGACCCGGTCCACCACGATGGCCGGTCCCTTGGAGTAGTTGTAGAGATGAATCCCCGCCAGACGGTAGCGCCGCTCGCCGTCGATGGCGCCGGCCAACTCCGACTCCACCACCGGACGGGCCACATAGACCGGTATCACCTGACCCGGGGCGATCTCTACGAACAGGCTGTGGGCCACTTCCGGCACCGGATAGATGCGGGTGACGGCGAAGGCCTCCTTGAGATAGTCCACTTTCTGCGGAGAGGGTCCCTGCACGATGTGCCCTTCGAAGGCCACCCGACGGTCCGTGAACAGGGTGCGGGAACCCGCCACCACCGGTTTGTTGCGCTCCACAAAGCTGGACATGTCCGCCACGAACACCTCGCCCGCCTCCCCGGCGCGGCTTTCGGATCCGTGCCACAGGACGGCCAGCAGCACCACGGCCAACACCCAGATCAGGTAGTAGCTCTTTTTCAGTTCGGATAAACGCATATCACCTCGTCATCGCTGCCCGCCGCAGCATCCGGCGCACAACCGTCATAACCGTCAAACATCCCATTCGCGCCAAAACCCACCAGCACCGCGCGCTGCCCCAGGCCGTTCGCGTCCTTCTCGACGAACAGCAACAGCGGACGTCCGGCGGTGTCCAGATCCGTATTCGCCTGCGCCGCCACCCGACGCGTGCGCAGGTAGATCCCGGCGGGGGCGCGGCTGCGCCCGGCCAACACCGCCGGTACGTCACTCACCAGCACCCCCGAGACGGGATCCCCCACCGGGTTGTGGTTTGCCACATCGCCGATGTCCACGAAGCCCTCCGCGGAATCGTCCAGATAGGGTCCCCGCCAACCCCGGCCACCCTGCGCATTCCAGGGCATCGCCGGGGTAAAGTCGCCGCTGACGCTATCCAGCTCACCGGGCTCCGCAACCAGTTGCCACAGATTGGCGGCGCTGTAGAACCAACGCACCCGTTCCGCGCAGGAACCGCCCGCATAGGCTGGCAGGGAATCCATATTCACGCCGGCAACCGCGTGCCCACCCGCCGTTTGGGCATACAGATCATGGGTGGCGCTACAAGCCGTGGCGCCCGCCCCATCCAGATCGAACCGCCCCTCCCGGGGAAAGTAGCCGGTGTCCTGGCGGAACCGGCGCACCGCCTGGGCCAGGGTTGTCAGTTCCACCCGGCCGAGACGCTGCTCCGACTCCTCCACCACCCCGGTCATGACCGTTGTGGCGATGAACGCCGTGGCGGCGAGAATGCTCACCACCACCAGAATCTCCACCAGGCTGAAACCAGCCGATTCGGAATTGTTCGAGAGGACTCTGTTCATGGTCTGGGGGGTTACCGCATTCCCGTCTTAGGTGCCGCCACAGGGACAACGTGACTCCTCCCTGGGAAGCCATGGGAAAACCCAGGGCGCCCAGGAAGCAGTCGGGTTGTGTGTGAAAAGGCACGGGTCCGGACGGACCCGTGCAAGCCAAGCAAGGTTAAGAGAACTTAGATGGTGTTACGCGTGCCGTCCCACTCGCCCAGCTCCTCTTCCTTGGTGTCGCCGGCGCCATCTACAATGGCGGAGAGCACCACCTGATCGCCCGCGGTCCAACCAACGCCACCGGCACCCACGCTGCCGATGTTGAACAGACCGATGAAACGGTTGTACTGGGTTTCGGAGACGTGACGATAGACTGGCACCGAGGTCATGCCGCCCAGATCATTGGCGTTGAACAGGGTGGAGGAGGGACCGAAGCCCACCGCCATCAACACCGGAGCGTTTGCGACACCGGCGGTGATCGTCGCGCCGTCGGTGGCGATCGCCGTGCCGTCATACGCACGTCCGGCCTCGCCCATGACCCGTTCGTAGCCACCGGTCCAGATAGCCACCTTGGGCGCTTCGTTCAGCTGAAAGCCGTCGGTACCAGTATCGCCGTCCACATTCTCCCAAGTCGCGCCGCAACCGTTGGCATCTTGCGAGAGGAAGATGTTGCCTGCCACAACCGCGTTGTTGCGCGAGGCGATCAGGTCGTCCACATCGGCGCAAGTGCCTGCGTCCGCCGGATCGCTGGCGATGTCGTAGTACTGTAGGCTGGTGATGCCGCCGGCGTTCATGACCTCCGCAGCCTCGGCGGTGATGTCGATCAGCGCCAAATCCTCGATGGCCAGCACTTCGCCGGAGGGTGAAGAGGCGGTGCCCAGCAGGGCCGCGCCGGTGGCCAGATCGGTGCCGGCATCGGTCACCTCGACCAGAGAGTCAAAGCCGCTGGGCAGGGTGTTTTTGTTCAGCACCCGGAAGGTGCGCACGCCTTTGTTCAGTTCGTCCATCATCGCCACATGCGCCGCAGCAGAGGCGCGGGCGTCGGTATCCTGCAAAGCGATCGTGGCGGTACCGGCGATGGCGGCCAGTATAGCGACCACAACCAGCAGTTCGAGCAGTGTGAAACCACCCTGTTTTGCCTTCAGGGCGCGCGCCTGGCGACGCAGTTTGCGGCTGGGAACGTCTTCCACGCTCACGCTGGAGAATTGATTGATCAGCTGTTTGATCTTGGTTTTGCTAAACATCTTCGAAATGCTCCTGATAGTTTCAGTTGTGTTTTAAGTGCATCAATAATGTGGCCCGAGGACCGCTTTGATTGACGAACTCCACCCACAGGAGCTTTCGTCGCCGAATCCCTTCCGTATGCATGATCCCTTGCTTCACCGGCCCATCCCGGCCGAAGAACCCGCCTTGTGTTCCGCGAGTTAGGTGCATTGTACAGGGTCGCCCCATAAATGCAAACGATTATCATTTACAATTTTATGAAGCCAATCCGCGTCTGTGACTCGAATCACAAAATCCCGATTTGCCCATCGTCTAATGACATCGCCTCCGCGCTGACAACCCGATAGCACTCAATCTCATCAGGCTCGAAATCCACCACACGTCGGTACTGTTTTCCATAGTGAATAATCACCTCCTTCTGACCCCGCCGCAGTATCCGCATTTCGACACGGAAATCGGCATATCCATCATGGCAGAATGCCTCGTGATAGATCGCCATCAGATCACTCAAAACATCCAGATTCGTACTCAACTTGAATCCCCTTAAATTCAGAAAAAAACTACAACAGGGTGCAATCAGCCATGCCCGTCAACCCTCAAACGGCGATTCGTTCACAGATGAAAACCGATCGCCGACTGACTGGTCGGTACGTGCAGCCGGGCATCAATGGCCCATTTCCGCGCGCCGCGACCCATCCAGATAATCTTAGTGGCTACCACTATCAAATGCAAATGATTATCATTTACTGTCGTGCTGGCGCCGCTTTCACCCTGCTACTCGAATCCAATGTCTGTTGGTTCTAAAAGCAACGCAGGGTGAGCGAAAATAATTCTTGACCCACAAATGATAATGATTATTATTTGCATCTCCAATCATTTACTCATCAGGAGCAAGCCATGTCCAACAATCCAGATCTACTGGCGAAAACCTTCGGCCTCGAGCCCAAGCGCAGCCACACCAAATCCGGCCACGCACACCAACCCCACAGCCACGCCAGCACACATGTCTGTAAAGGGAATTGCCCCAATTGCCCTAACCGCCACGCGAAAAAGACACAGGATTGAACCCTCCATGTGCCAGCTGCCCGCGCCAACCGGAGTCACCCGGCTGCTATTCGAAAGCGACGCGCAACACAACCGTGTCCGGATCCTCGACCCGGATACGGGGAATATCCTGCTCGAAACTCATGCAGAGGATCAGACGGCTGTCCTCTCAAACACCCTGCCCACTGAGGCCCAGCGTGAATTGCTCAATCTTGCGAACAGGGTCAGTGAGCGTTTGTATTGCATTGATTTTTCCGATCCGAACGAAGCACCCGATACGACCCGACCCTCGGGTCCGCGCCGCAAGCTGTGGGATCTGAAAGGCAGCTATCACTGTCCGGTCATCGGTACCTGCGCCAGTGTTTCGGAGTTACGCAAGGTCGCCCGTCAGGCACACCTGCAAAGTGAAAGGCGCCTCAGCGACTATGAAATTCACAGCGCTTTCGTGACCCTGGCCGGCGAACGCTGTCCGGCCTCCCGTCAATTGCACAAATTACTCGACCGCAAGTACGTAAGTGCCATTAAGTCATTTTCCCAGGCGCGGGACGACACCTCGTTGCGTCGACTTTGGCGGGAGTTCCATGACATAGGGCAGATAGCCGGTGCGTTTTGGGCCCTGATGACCCACCCATCCACCTCGGACGCACTAACCCGGGAGGTGTACGAGGAGATCCACATGCTTTCCCATCAGATAGGCGCGTCGAACCGGGTCGATCTCAAACAGCTGCACGCCCTGAGTCGGGAGGTTCATACCCTCAAACAGCAATTGGCGCGCAATACGCAAAAATCGGCGCAAACCCTGGCTGAGAAAAATCAGCAGATATTGGACCTCAAGGAACAGCTTGCCGCTGGTCACGAAGCGCGACAGCGATTGTTCCACCTTGAGAGTGGCGAGACGATTCAACACTACCAAAAGCGCATCGAGGATCTGGAACGGAAACTGACCGAATCGCTCATGCGTGTGAAACAAACTGAGCGCCTTCAACTGAGGCAACAACAAGGGAAAGGTCCGTCAGACAGGGGCGATGATTGCGAACCCATCAACCCCGTCAAGGTTGCGTGTACTGCCTGCGCCCAGGCAGGCGTCTGTCCTGCCACAATCTCACCGGTGGACTTGAGCGGTCGCTGTGTTCTTTGTGTTGGGGGTCGCACCGGCGCGGCGGATCACTATCGTCGTCTGGTGGAGCAGAACAACGGCTCATTCCTGCATCATGACGGCGGCCTGGAGGACAGCAGGCAACAGCTCAACGTCCTGCTGGAACGCGCCGATGCGGTACTCTGTCCCGCCGATCATGTAAGCCACGACGCGGCGTTAAGAGTGAAACGCTATTGCAAACGCGCGGGAAAGCAGTGTTTGTTCCTACGCACGGCAGGAAAACGCTCCTTTGCCGAAGCGTTGTCGAAACTGACGAATCCAAAAGGCCGTCCGGAATGCGTCTGATATCAACGCCTGGCTAGTGTAGTGTCCTATACTGAAGCAGCAAATCCGCAGATAAGCGACTATCACTCGCTCAACTGATAACGGGCGCCGCAATAGGGGCAGGTCGCACTGCCGGTCTTTTCAATCGGCAGATAGACCCGGGGATGCAGTGCCGCTACCACCTCGCCGGGGCGGGGGCAACACAGAGGTAGATCCTTGCGGGTGACTTTTTGGATGTCCTGTTGAGGGATTTGAGCTTCCGCCTGAGTCATGGTCACTTCTCCTGATCACACATACGCCAGCCAATCCTTATGGGCGGCCTTTCGCCCATGCACCAGATCGAAATAGGTTTTTTGCAACTTTTCGGTTATCGGTCCACGTCCGCCCTGACCGATGATCCGGTTATCGACCTCCCGGATCGGCGTGACCTCAGCGGCGGTTCCGGTGAAGAACGCCTCGTCGGCGATGTAGACCTCGTCGCGGGTGATGCGTTTCTCGACCACCGAGTATCCCATCTCCCGGGCCAGCTCCATGACCGTCTTGCGGGTAATCCCGTCCAGCGCCGAGGTCAGGTCCGGGGTATAGATCACGTCGTCGCGGACGATGAAGATATTCTCCCCGGAACCCTCCATGACATAACCCTCCGCATCCAGCAGCAGGGCTTCGTCATAACCGTCCCGCAGGGCCTCCTGCAGGGCCATCATGGAGTTCATATAGTTGCCGTTGGCCTTGGCCCGGCACATAGTGATGTTGACGTGGTGACGGGTGAAGGACGAGACCCGGATACGGATCCCTTTCTCCATGTTCTCCGCCCCCAGATAGGCGCCCCACTCCCAGGCCGCCACCATCACGTGAACCTTGAGGTTGTCGGCCCGCAGACCCATGCCCTCGGAACCGTAGAAGCACATGGGGCGGATATAGGCGGACATCAACTTGTTATCCCGCACCGCGGCCAGCTGTGCCTCGTTGAGGGTCTCCCGGTCGTAAGGAATCGGCATGCCCAGGATATGGGCCGAGCGGAACAGCCGCTCGGTGTGGTCCTGAAGCCGGAAGATCGCGGTGCCCTCTTCCGCCCGGTAGGCGCGCACACCTTCGAAAACCCCCATCCCGTAGTGCAGGGTATGGGTCAGCACATGGGTCTTGGCCTCGCGCCAGGGAACCATTTCGCCATCCAGCCAGATGACACCATCACGATCAGACATCGTCGACATAGTGTAAAGATCTCTCGTTTACTCGTTGTTGTTCTGCATCAGGCAAGACCAGATCTCCCGCACCAGGGCCCGCTCTTCGCGGAGCTGATCCTGGGCCACCCGGGAGGGCTGCTCCTGCAGGGCGCTGCGGTGATAGACCGCGCGCAGTACCTTGTAGATGCCCATCAGGCGTTCCGCGGCCCGGTCGTTGAGGAGTCCCAGCTTTGCCAGGGTCTCCAGGATCCGGATATTGTCGGTCCAGGCCAGCAGGTCCGGGTGCTCATGCGCCCACCGAAGAACCGTGTATTGAACCATAAATTCAATATCCACGATACCGCCCACGCCCTGTTTCAGGTCGAATTCCCGGGCATCGCTCCGGTCCAGGCTGGCGCGCATCTTTTCGCGCATCTCCAGCACCTCGTGGCGCAGCCTTTCCCCATCCCGGACCCGGCCGAGCACCGCCTGGCGGATCTGCGCGAAACGCGACCCGACCCGGGAATCCCCCGCCACCACCCGGGCACGCACCAGGGCCTGATGCTCCCAGGTCCAGGCATGGTTGCGCTGGTAGGCTTCGAAGGTCTCCAGTGAACTGACCATCATGCCGGAATTGCCATTCGGGCGCAGCCGCATGTCCACTTCATAGAGAATCCCCGAGGGCGTGCGGGTAGTCAGGATATGGATGATGCGTTGAGCCATACGCGCATAGAACACATCCACCGAGACCGGTTTGGCCCCGTCGGTGAAGGCGTTGCGGTCGGGACAGCCGTGCAGGAATACCATGTCCAGGTCCGAACCGAAGCCCAGCTCGATCCCACCCAGTTTGCCATAACCCACCACCGCGAAACCGATCGCGGTGTCGCTCACCCCGGGGGGATAGCCGTGGCGTTGCACCATCTCCTGAAAACTCAGACCGATCACCTGATTGAGCACACTCTCAGCGATCCAGGTCAGGTAGTCGCTCACCACCATCAGGGGAATCCGTTCCGCAATATCCGCGGCCGCGACCCGCAACCGGTTGCCCTGGGCGAACTGGCGCAACCGTTCCATCTGGCTTTCGAGATCATCCCGATCGAACCGCTCCAGCAGTTCCGTGAGTTCCCGGTCCAGCATCTCCCGCTTCAGAGGCGAATAGAGGCGTCGCGGGTCGATCAGTTCATCGAGCAGGATCGGATGCCGGGCCAGCATATTCGTGACCCAGGGACTGACGCCCGTGAGCTTGACCAACTGGGACAACACCATGGGGTTTTCCATCAACAGGGCGATGTAGGGATTCAGTACTCGGTCCAGGGCCGTATCTGCCGATTCCGAGCGACCCACCGCCTCGATGAGCAGCGGCATCAGGGCGTCGAGGCGTTCCCGACCCTTACTGCTGAGTCGCCGGCAGGCATGGCTGTCCCGCAATTGCCCAAGCCGTTCCCATGCCCGCTCCGGTTGCTCGAATCCCGACTCACGCAGCAACTGTACCGCCCGCTCGTCATCCAGGCGCTTCAACCACAGATCACCCAGGGGCTGACCTTGAACGTCGGACTCCGTTTGTGGGGCGGAGATAGTCAGATCGAAATGGCCCTGTACATGTTTACGATGCACCTCCAGCTCTTCGGAAAACCCTTCCCAGGCCGAATGCCCCATGGCGCGGGCCAGTCTGAGTCGGCCCAGCTCATCATCCGGCAGGCGGTGAGTCTGGCGGTCCTGCCAGGCCTGCAGACGGTTCTCCACCCGCCGCAGATAGACATAGGCCTCGCGCAGCTCCTGCACCACATAACCCGGCAACAGCCCACGCTCCTCCAGCACCGACAACACCGAAAGGATGGGCCGCACCTGCAACCCTTTGTCCCGCCCACCCCGGATCAGCTGAAATGCCTGGCCGATGAATTCAATCTCACGGATGCCCCCCGGACCCAATTTGATATTTGCCCCCATCCCCCGCTTGTGCAGCTCGGCGCTGATCATCTGCTTCATCTCGCGCAACGACTCGATGGCGCCATAATCGAGATAACGACGGTAGACAAAAGGACGCAACATACCCATCAATTCTGCGCCCGCATCAAAATCGCCGGCCACCACCCGCGCCTTGATCATGGCATAGCGTTCCCACTCCCGGGCCTGGGCACCGTAATAACTCTCCAGAGCATTGAAGTTCATTGCCAGGGGACCGGCCTTTCCGAAAGGTCGCAAGCGTGTATCGACCCGGAACACGAAGCCATCTGCGGTATGGTTGTCGAGGGACTGAACCAGTCGCTGGCTAAGGCGAATGAAGAACTGTTCGTTGCTCAGGTGGCGCGGGCCATCGGTTTCGCCACCCTCGGGATAGGCGAAGATCAGGTCGATATCGGAAGAGAGATTGAGCTCCCGCGCACCCAGTTTGCCCATCCCCAGCACCACCAGGAACTGGGATTCACCCTCGGCATTGCGCGGCACCCCCATCTCCTGGCAGGCGCTTGCGTAGAGATGATTCAGCGCCTGTTCGATGCACGCGTCGGCCAGGGCGGACAGATCCTCCAGGGTTTCGGCCAGGGGAGCCAGGTTTGTCAGATCCCGCCAGATGATGCGCACCATCTCGTGACGCCGAAACACCCGCAGGCGTCGACCCAGTTCGATGTCATTAGCCACCCCCTCAAGCACCCCCGCGAGCCGGGCAGCCATCTCACCCGAGGAGAAGCTCCGTTCGAAATCTTCTTGCCGGTCAATCAACCAATCCGGCTCTTTGAGTACGGCTTGCGCGACATACTCACTCGCCTCGATAACGGTTAACAGTCCATTATTGGAATTATCGTCAAAGGAACAGGCTACCCCCGATTCATCGCATCTTTCAAGAAACCGACGCCAAAACGTCTTGACTTCGGATAGCAGATATTCAGTCGTGCCCATAGATCGGAAATTTTGTAAATAATGCGGAGCGGAGTTGCCCTACCCCCAAAAGATATATCACTATATTACTCGTCCCCACAGGAACGCAAATACGACATTAATGAGATGACTTTCAGTTCCTGCACACGTTTGCTGAGGGTGTTCAGTTCGTGTTCTTTGGGACGGTATCCGGTTTCGACCAGTAGCAGGCAGGTGATGTAACGCTCGGAGGCCTGGTGGAGCAGAAATGCAGCCAACCGAACTTTACCTTTCTTTAAAGTATCTTCTGCTGTTTCAAAAAAATCATCCGCACTTTCCATCCACTCCTGAAAATAGTCCTTCGATATCCGAAGCATGACTTTCGACTCCAGTTCCTTCGGCGGTCGAGCCAGCATGAAGCGCTTGGAGTCGTAAAGCATGTAACCTTCTTTCAGAATATCCATAAAGAAAAAGCGACGCTCGGCGAGCATCTGGTTTACATGATGAATGGTGTGAGTGATATAACTGACCTTGGTGCCGTCCCTGCCCGGTTCCAGCGCTTCGCGCATTTTGTTGTCGTGTTCGACATTGCGCTCGCTGTCCTTGTCGGCAGTGATGATGAGGATGTCGTAATCGGAGTGGTATGAGTAGGTGATGCCACCTTCTTCGTAGCTGTCTTCTATCCAATCGTCTCGGGCATAGGAGCCGAAGAGGATGATCATTTCGACGTTTTGATGGGAACGGATGGTTGCGACGATACCGCTCAGCTCTTGCTGTTTTTCCAGCGGGAGGTGTTTGGGGCGTGTGTTCATTTTGTACCAGGACGGCAGTCCCTGCATTTCCTCATAGCGTTGAACTATCGGCTGTCCCTTTTCGCGCCTGAATGCGATCATTTTAATATATCTGAGGTCGATATGCTTTTCATTCAATAAGTTATGCGTGATTGCATACGAATATTGAACTCCGAAACTTGAGATCTTAAGAGAATTGAATTTTATAAAGCTGCTAGTGAAGTCGTTAATATGGATGTTCGGATTAAATCTTGAAGGAAAGCATGCGCTTTTGATTACCCCTCTCCCCCAAGGCGCAAGGGGGTCTGCCCGGTGAGGAAGGAATTCACTCATACCTATCATTGTTCTGCCTGACCCCGGATTGCGCTTTCGCTTCATCCGGGCTACCGGATACATGGCTCCTCTTCGCAAACCCAACGGATTTTCCCTGAGGGTGTCAGTGACAGCCGTTTCCCTGATACGTAAACTGTCCCCTACGCTAAATCACAGATTCTTAAAATATTCGAGGAAACCGTGATTTAACCCCGGTTTGGGGGCACGATCATCACGTTCTCAAATGATATATCCTTTTTAATGGTTGAGTCGAAAGTCGTGAAACTTACTAAGGGAATAAAATACAATGTCTATCAAATCAAATAGAATATTTGGGGATAATTCCGAGCTTGCAACACGCCTCAAACAGATTATCTCGTTCTCCTCTGACAAGCGCACCATGCTGGTCCACATTACCAATCAGTGCAACCTGCGTTGTAACGCCTGTTGGTTTTTCACCGAACGCTTCGACCAACGCTCTCGGGAGATCAGAGAAATCGGGCGTTGGGAGTCCTTCGCGCAACAGCAGGCGGATCGCGGCATCACCGTCGGTCTATTAATCGGCGGTGAACCGACGCTCCATCCGGACCGAATTGCCGACATACGCCATCATATTCCATACCTCACGATCTCGACGAACGGAGAGTTCATACTATCCCGGACCGACTTCCCGGATGTCACCGTTGCCCTAACCCTCTTTGGCGGCTATAAGAGCGATGACCGCTATCGGGCCGTTCGAGCCACCGGCCAGCGATTCTCGAGCCTCTTTCCCAAAGCGCTGAAAAACTACTACGACGATCCCCGCGCCGGTTTCGTCTATGCGGTGACCTATCGGGCCATCGATGAGATCGAGGAGACCGTGAAACGCATCCGCGACAATGGACAACGGGTGCTGTTCAACTTCTATCGTGACTTCTCCCGCCACGAAGTGGAAACCGAAGATCAGGAGATGGCTCTGCTGGATAGAACCCTGGCGGTCAAAAGCAGGTTTCCCGACACAGTCAGCAGTACCAGTCACATGTTGGAGACCATGTTCGTGGGCCGCACCCACTGGGCGAAATTCGGTTACCAGACCTGCCCTTCGGTCAGCCATGACTACGAAGGCGTCGAGGAACGCCTCTCGAACGGTCATCCCACGCTGCCTGGTTTCAATGCCTATACGGCGAATCACGAGCCGACGCTCTGCTGTAACAGTGGCGTGTGTGAGACCTGCCGGGACTCCCAGGCCATCGCTTCATGGATCTTGAGCAACATGCGCAAATATATGAAACGCCCTGAGCTGATGCGCATCTGGGTCGAGGCCGACGAGGCTTACTGGTCGCAATTCATCGATGATCTTTGGAACGCTTCAAAGAAGAGAGCTAATGGATTTGCAATGTCGATCATGACCCGTCTCCTTAGTTCGTGGCCATCGGGCCACGATCTGGAGCCAGCGCGATCTCGCCGCGGCGATCGATCAGGTGATTGTACTATCGGGCGGACAATCCGTTATCGGCATCGGGCATAGCTTAGGCGGCAGCCTGTTCGGATTCGCCGACAACCTCAACAAACTCCAAAAGATGATCCATCTCAGCTGCCAGTCAGGCTACTACGGTTACCACCCGTTGAAAACCAGGCTCCATATGCTGTTTCACATCTATCTGGCCATGCCGCTACTGACCGGTTTATTGGGCTACTATCCGGCGCACTGGATGAGCGGCTCCGTGGCCCTGCCTGCGGGGTTCGTGACAGAGTGGTCCGCCTGGTGCCTGCGCAGGCGCTATTTTATGGATGAGCGTTTCGGGATAAAAGGCATGGCTCACCACGCAGACTATACGGGAACGTTGCTCTCATTGAGCTTTGATGACGATGTCTACGCAACCCGCCAGAGTGTCGATGCAATGGCCGCCTGCTACCCGAACAGTCAACTCGAGCGCCGACACTTGAGCCCCACTGACTTCGCGGCGAAGGCGTTGGGCCATTTTGCGCTGTTCAAGCCCTCGAATGGCCGGCGGATATGGGAATTGGTTGCGAACTGGTCGCAGGCTGGCTAAATGGCCAAAATCGAGCTGCTCCGTTAATGGATTTTTTTGCTGTTGACGCGGTATACCCGCATCTGTTGGATCACCTCGGTAAAATCCTGTTTGAGCTGCTTGAGCAGTTGCGCGCCATCCTGTTGCAGTTCCTCGGGAGTTGAGCGCTGGATTCGTTGCGCGGCAAGCGTCAGCCTGCCCGCCCCCATGTTCGCGGCGGAACCCTTCACTGCGTGGGCTTGATCCCTGAGCTTTTGGTAGCGCTCGCCCTGTAATGAGAAATGCATGCTGTTGATCTGGTTGTCGGTATCGAAGTGAAAACGCTCGATCAGCCGCTCGACAAAGTCCGGACTTTGGCCTAATGAGCTCAATTGGTCGAGCACTCGGTGGTTAAGGATTTCGCCACTTCGTATCTCTTGAATATCCCCGTTAACGATCTGGTCGGTCGCGATCGTTTCACCCTCGTCGTCGTCCCCCTCTCCGATCAACCGATCGACGGTTTGCAGCAGCAACGACATGTCCACCGGCTTGGACAAATAGGCCTCGATATTGGCCTGTTGACACGCTATTTTCGCCTCGGGCGTGACGTTAGCGGTCAGCGCCACAAACGGGATATTCCGATTGATCCCGTCGCCCAGTTTGACGATTTTGGCCACATCGACGCCGGTCAACTCAGGCATGTGTAAATCGATGACACAGAGATCGAACCGCTCCTCTTGCAGATGTTCCAGCGCCTGGCGGCCATGGTTCACCGTGACCACGAGGTAGCCGACGCGTTCCAGCATCTCCCGCACGATCAAACGGTTGGCCTCCATATCTTCGACTACCAGAATACGCTGGTGGCGCCTTTTGTTGCTGTTTTTCCACGCCAGCAGCGGATCGGCGTTTTGGCGTGGCTTGTCGTCCGCCAGCGTGCGATGCAGGGCGTTATCGAACTGTCTTTTGTCATTGAGATCGGTGACAAAGGCGGTGACGCCCATCGCATAGTATTCCATCGGCACCATGTCGCGTTCGGTCACCAGCAGGGTGTTCAACTCCTGGATCGTGGACGCCTTCATGCGCTCACAGAACCCCTTCGGTATCTCTTTGAAACCGCTTTCGTCGATGATAATCAAGGGTGGTTCAGTGCCGTTCGGCAGCCGCAAAATGTAAGCGACGGCATCGGCTTCGGTCAACAGTTGCAGGTTGTCGATCCCCCAGGTCGAGAGGTATTGGCTGATGATCCGTTCAAAACTGACCCGCCGACTGATGGTGATCGCGTCACGCCCTTCGTAGCGGGTACATGCCGCATCGGCGTCCGTCTCGAAGGTGAGGTCGAAATAGAACCGACTGCCCCTGTCCGGTGCGCTCTGCGCCACGATGCGCCCCCCCATCCGTTTGACCAGATCGCTGGCGATGGCCCCACCCAGGCCGGTACCGCCCGCGTGTCGGGTAGGGGCTTCGTCCACCTGGGAAAACCGCTCAAAGACCGTTACCAATTTCTCTTGCGCAATACCAATACCGGTATCGATGACTTCGAAACGGATCTCGACGGATGTCCCCCTATTTTCGATCCCCCTATTTTCGATCAAGTTCAGGCGCAACTCGACATAACCCTCTTGGGTATACTTGACGGCGTTGCTTACCAGATTCATCAGCACCTGTCTTAGCCGATTCTGATCGCCCTTAAGCCGGAAGGGGACCTCGGGCGAGATATAGGTGTAAAAACGGATACCTTTCTTGTCCGTGAGCGGCTGGTAGGTCTTGGCAACGAGCGAAACGGCGTCATGCAGATCGAAGGGTTCGTTTTCGATCGTCAGTCGTCCCGCTTCGATAGCCGACACATCGAGGATCTCGTTGACGATGTGCAGCAGGTGCCGGGAGGACTTTTCAATGATGCCGATCTTCTTGAGCGCC